>JAEWML010000145.1 GCA_023393155.1 Bacillota bacterium | reverse complement strand
TGCGGTCCGCTCGTGCCGGTCCGGGACGGAGGAACTGGTTTTGGCCCATCTGAGCCGGGACAACAACACGCCGGAGACGGCTCTTTGCGCCGTGTCCGCCGCGCTGGCGGAGGCGGGGGAGGGCCCGGCGCTGTCCGTTGCGGAGCGGGACTGCACAGGCCCCTGCCATCAGGTGACGGAGGGCGTATGCAAAAGGTGAGCGTTCTGTGCGTGGGCAAGCTGAAGGAGAAGTTCTACGCGGACGCCGCGGTGGAATATTTAAAGCGTTTGTCGCGGTATTGCAAGGCGGAAATCGTGGAACTTCCGGAAGCGCGACTCAGCGAAGCGCCGTCTCCCGCCGAAATTGAGCGGGCGCTTCTGGAGGAAGCGGGCCGGGTGGAGGACAGGCTTCCCAAATCCGGTGCGCTGATCGCCCTGTGCGTCGAGGGGAAAACGCTTTCCTCCCCGGCGTTTGCGGAGGCGCTGAACGGCTTTGCCGTTTCCGGCGCGTCCCAGCTTACCTTTTTGATCGGCGGCAGCGTGGGACTGCATCAAAGCCTGAAAGACAGGGCGGAGCTGCGCCTGTCCATGTCGCCCATGACTTTTCCCCACCATCTGGCCCGGGTGATGCTGCTGGAGCAGCTATACCGGGCGTATCAGATTCAGACGGGCGGACGGTATCACAAGTGAGTTTTTCATGAGACAATTCTCAAATCCAAATAAATTTTTTATTTTGCAGAAGGAGGGACCCAATGAAAGACGAGAGCAACTGGGGCCTGCGCCAAAGCGACCTGCCGGAAGGCTGGCCCACAGGACCGAATGGTGAGCCGGAGCGGGCGGAGCTGCTGATTTCCGCCCAGTCGGAGCTGGGGGGCGGCGCGGATGTGCTGCTGTCCATGCTGAATGGCTGCGGCATCCCCGCGTTTAAATCCGGCACGCTTGGCAAGGTGATTTTCGGCTTTGCAGGACGGGGCGTGGACATCTACGTGCCCCAATCCCTGCTGGAGGACGCAAAGGCGATTCTGGACAATCCCGCCCAGCCGGGCGACGAAGAATAAGGAGGAAAATTCCATGGAGTTCATGCGGGAATATGAAAAATGGCTGAGCAGCCCCGCCCTGTCTCAAGCGGAGAAGGATGAGCTGTCCGCCCTGAAAAACGACCCCAAGGAGATCGAGGCCCGGTTTTACGGCCCGCTGGAGTTCGGCACCGCCGGACTGCGGGGGATTATGGCCGTAGGCCTGCACAATATGAACGTCCATGTCATCCGCCATGCCACGCAGGCCTTAGCGCAGGTGATTCTGGCGGAGGGGGGCGACGCGGCAAAGCGGGGCGTTGCCATCTGTATGGACTGCCGGGAGGGTTCCATGGACTTCGCCCGGGAGGCGGCGGGAGTCTGCGTGGCAAACGGCGTGTCCGTTCGGATTTTTGACGCGCTGCGTCCCACGCCGGAGCTGAGCTTCGCCGTGCGGGAATACGGCTGCATCGCGGGCATCAACGTCACCGCCAGCCACAACCCCAAGGAGTACAACGGCTACAAGGTCTATTGGGAGGACGGGGCGCAGCTCCCGCCCCACCATGCCGCGGCGGTTGCAAAGAAGATGGAGGAAATCGATATTTTCACCGGCGTGAAGGCTTTGAGCTGGAACGAGGCGCTGGCCACCGGGCTTGTCACCGTGATGGGGGAGGAGACGGACCGGCGGTTTATGGAAGAGGTCACCGCCATGATCAACGACAGGGAAACCGTCGCCAAGGTGGCGGATACCTTCAAGCTGGTGTACACCCCGTTCCACGGCTGCGGCTATAAGCTGGTGCCCGAGGCCCTGCGGGCGCTGGGGGTGAAGCACATTCTGTGCGAGCCGAAGCAGATGGTGATTGACGGGACCTTCCCCACCGTGAAATCCCCCAACCCGGAGAACCCGGAGGGGTTCTATCTGGCGGTTGACCTTGCCCGGGAAAATGACGTGGATTTCATCGTGGGCACCGACCCGGACAGCGACCGGGTGGGCATCATGGTGCGGGACAAGGACGGGGAATACCGCCCCGTCACGGGGAACCAGACCGGCGTGCTGCTGCTGGACTATCTCATCGGCGCCATGCGCCGGGCGGGGCGGCTGCCGGAGCGGCCCGTGGCGCTGAAAACCATCGTCACCACGGAGATGGCGAGGAAGGTTGCAGAGTCCAACGGCGTGGAGTGCTTTGACACCTTCACCGGCTTCAAATTCATGGCGGAGAAGAAGAACGCGCTGGAGGCGGCGGGAGAGGGGAAGGTCATCTTCTCCTACGAGGAGTCCTACGGCTATATGCTTGGCGATTACGTCCGGGACAAGGACGCGGTGACGGCCTCCATGCTGCTGACGGAGATGGCCGCGTGGTATGCGGCGCAGGGGATGACGCTGTTTGACGCGCTGGAAAAGCTGTATGAAAAGTACGGTCAGTACGCAGAGAAGACCTATAATCTGGTGATGCCGGGGCTGGACGGGCTGAAGGACATGGCGGAGCTGATGCGGGGCCTGCGGGAAAATCCGCCCGTCTCCATTGGCGGCGTGAAGGTGGCCGTGCGCAAGGACTATGCCGACGGGTCCGTGGTGGACTGCACGGCCGGGACGAAGAGCGCCATGGAGCTGTCCGGGTCCAACGTACTGCGCTTTGAACTGGCGGACGGCACTGCGATTCTGGTGCGCCCCTCCGGTACGGAGCCGAAAATCAAGGTGTACATTTTAACACAGGGGGCCGACCGGGCCGATTGCGACGCGAATATCGAAAAATACGGCGCGTGGGCCGCATCTCTGCAAAAGTGATGGCGGGCGGGGAAAAAACAGGTGTCAAGCTGCGGCTGTACGCCTCCGAGTGTCCCCGAAACGACTTTTATCTGGAGCGGGTGGAGCAAATGGCCCGAGAGCTGGGCCTTGCGTGCACCGTGGAAAAAATTATGGATGAGGCGGACATTGCGGCCCGGGGATTTGACAGCGTGTGCCAGCCCTCCTACTGCCCGGGCTGCCGGGCCAACCACATGTCTTTGGCGGACCCGGACGGACTGTATCTCCCGGTTCTCACGGGGAACGAAAAACCCTTGTTCTGGAACGTCCCCCCGTCGGACGAAGAGCTTCGCGCCGCGCTGGAGGAATTTCTGTAACGCTATAAAAACCGGGGCCTGCCAACGCGGCGGGTCCCGGTTTTTGTATGCAAATGCGCAGGTGAAATGCGGACACAAAAACCGGGCGGGGACGAAAGTCCCTGCCCGGTAAAAAGTTGCTCAGTTCAAAAAGTCCTTCAGCTTTTTGCTGCGGCTGGGGTGGCGCAGCTTGCGCAGGGCCTTGGCCTCGATCTGACGAATGCGTTCCCGGGTGACGTTGAACTCCTTGCCGACCTCCTCCAGCGTTCTGGCGCGGCCGTCCTCAATGCCGAAGCGCAGCTTCAAAACCTGCTCCTCCCGGGGGGTCAGGGTGGAGAGGACATCCATCAACTGCTCCCGCAGAAGCTTGTAGGACGCGGCCTCGGACGGCTCTGACGCGCCTTCGTCGGGGATGAAGTCGCCAAGGTGGCTGTCCTCCTCCTCGCCGATGGGGGTTTCCAGAGACACCGGCTCCTGCGCGATTTTCAAAATCTCCCGGATGCGGTCCACGGCCCGCTTCTTCTCGTCCTCCCGCACCTTTTCCCACGCGGCGGGGCCGCCGTTCATCTCAATGGCGATTTCCTGAGGGCTGGGGTCGTGACCCAGCTCCTGCAATAGCTGACGGCTCACCCGGATGACCTTGTTGATGGTTTCCACCATATGCACCGGGATGCGGATGGTGCGGGCCTGGTCCGCGATGGCCCGGGTGATGGCCTGACGAATCCACCAGGTGGCGTAGGTGGAGAATTTGAAGCCCTTGGTGCAGTCAAACTTTTCAACGGCCTTGATTAAGCCCAGATTGCCCTCCTGAATCAAATCCAGAAACAGCATGCCCCGGCCCACATACCGCTTGGCGATGGACACCACCAGACGAAGGTTTGCCTCCGCCAGCTTTTGCTTTGCAAGCTCGCCGCTGCGGAAAACCTTTTTGACAGCGGCCTCTTCTTCCTTGGAAAGAGAAAGGTCCTCGCCCGCCTCCTTCTGACGGGCCAGCTCCTTAAGCTTTTCCTCCGCCTCCGCGCCGGCTGCCATGCGCTGGGCCAGATTTACCTCCTCGTCGGGGGTCAGCAGGGAAACCTTTCCGATTTCCTTCAGGTACATCCGCACGGGGTCGTCGATGGCGAAGTTTCCAACCAGAGCGTTGGGGTCCACCAGCTCCTCTTCCTCCACGTCGGCAATCTCCTCGGCGGCGGGGCCGTCCTCGGGAAGCTCGGGAAGAATATCCTCGTCGGTGCTGATATCGATGTTCAGCGCCTCCAGAGAATCATAGAGCTGATCCATCTGGTCGCCTTCCAGATTCAGGGAGTCCAGCGACTCCGCCAGCTCGCCGGAGTCCAGCTTGCCTTTCTTCTGGGCCCTATATAAAAGCTCACGCAGCTTTTCATTGCCTGCCAGCCATGCGGAGGCGGGCAGGGACGCCACCTGCCTGTCGTCCAGACGGAGGATACCCGCCTTTTTGGCCTCCTCGTCGGTCATAATGGGAGTGGGGTCCTGACCGGACTTGCCGCCGGCTGCCGCCGCTCTCTCCGCCCCGCTTGCCGTCCCGGCTTCCAGCAAGGCGTTGGCCGCCTGCTCCAGCCGCTCCTCGGGGGTGGGTTCTTTCTTCTTAGACATGTCGCTTTCCTCCGTCGCTTTTTTTCTGATCTTTCAATTCTTCCATTTTTGCCAGTAGCGGGTCCGCTGCGCCCGCGCCGGCTCGCTTTTCCGCCTCCCGGCGGACGATTGCTATGTAATCGGCAAGAGCCTGCCGCCCGTTTGCGGCGGACTCCGGCTTTTGGCACAGATTTGTAATGTGGCTCATCTCTTCGCCGGACAGCTCCCCCGCCAAAAACGAGAGCTTAGGCGCACTGCTCTGCTCCCGCTGCCGCCACAAAAGGGAGAAGACGCGGCCAAGCAGCGGGGAGGAAAACTCCTCCTCCCGCAGGGGCGGCGTTTCCGGGAACAGGCTGTCGTCCAGCAGCAAAAGCCGCAAAATGCCCTCCTCCGCCATGGCGGAGCGAAGGTTTGTGTAGCGCAGGTCCCGTCCCTTGGGCTGAAGCTCCGCCGCCGGGTTCAGGTCCCGGCGCTCCCGTGCCCGCCGCTCCTTGCCCATCCGGCGCTTGAAGGCCCGCTGGACCTCCAGCTTCATGGCCTCCGGCGTCAGTTTGGCGGCCTCTGCCGCCCGGACGGTGTAAATGTCCCGCTCCACGGGGCTTTCAAGACCTGCCAAAAGCTCGCTGACCTCCTCGGCGTAGGCAAGGCGCTGCTGGTCGTCTGTCAAGTCGTATTTCCCGGCGGTTTGGGCCAGCCGGAACTCCACGCCGTTTTCACTGCCGGTGAGGAGCCGCTCAAACGCGTCGGGGCCGAAGGCCTTGATGAAATCGTCCGCGTCCTGCTTGCCCATGGAGCCGTCCTCCAGCCGCTTGTTTGGAAGCCGCAGAACCCGGACGGTAAATTCCGAGTTGTTCAAAATCTGCAAGGCCCGCTCCGTGGCAATTTTTCCGGCGTTGTCGTTGTCGTAGCACAAAACGAGTTCCTTTGTGTGCCGGCTCAAAAGCCGGGTCTGCTCCTGCGTCAGCGCCGTGCCCATAGAGGCCACGGCGTTGTCAAACCCCGCCTGATGGAGCGTTACCACGTCGATGTTGCCCTCGCACAGAATGATGTTGGGCCGCTTGGACTTTTTTGCCAGATTCAGGGCGTACAGTTCCCGGCGCTTGCTGTAAACCGGGGTTTCCGAGGAGTTCATATACTTTGGCTCCGCATGGTCCAGCACCCGCCCGCCAAAAGCGACCACGTCTCCCCGCACGTTGATGACGGGGAACATCAGACGATTTCTGAACTTGTCGTAAAGACCGCCGTTTTTGTTCTGCACTGCAAGGCCCGCGCTCAAAAGCTCCGACTTGGTGTAGCCCTGATGGGTCATGGCGGTGATAAGCGCGTCCCACCGGTTGGGAGACGCGCCAAGGCCGAAGCGGACCGCCGTGGCCTGCCCGATTTGCCGCCGGTCCAGATAGTCCCGCATGGCGCGGCCCTCCGGGTCCTGAAGCTGCTGATAGTAAAACCGGGCCGCGTCGCGGTTCAAATCCAGAAGGCGGCGCCGCTTCTGCTCCGCCTCCCGGTCCCCCGTCTCCTCCGGAACCTCCAGCCCGGCGCGCCGGGCGAGAAACCGCACCGCGTCCGGAAAGGGGAGGCTTTCCTCCTCCATGATAAAGTTGATGACGCCGCCGCCCCGCTTGCAGCCGAAGCAGTAATAAATCTGCTTGTCAGGGGAGACGGAGAAGGAGCCGGTTTTTTCGCTGTGAAAGGGGCAGAGGCCAAAGTAGTTCGCGCCTCGTCTCGTAAGCTGGACATAGCTGCCCACCACATCCACAATGTCGCTGCGGGCCGTCAGCTCGTCCAGAAAATTTTGCGGAAACGGCAACGGAACATCCCTCCCTCCCGGTGAGTTTTACCGGAATTGTTCCGGGTCATACCCAGGCAACCGGTTTAAGTCACTCTATTTATACCCCATTGGGCTGAAATTTCCTCTTTTTTTGCGAATTTTCAGAAAACTTTTCTCTCCCGGCTTTACAGTTTCGCAATTCACGGCTAAAATAAGTGTTCAGAGAATAGAGAGAAAGAGGTGGAGCAATGGCAGTGGAGCTTTGGGCCGCGCGGTTGGACCGTCCGCTCAACGGGCGGGAGAACGACGCGCTGCTGGAAATGCTGCCGCCTGAGCGGCGGGAGCGGCTTGCCCGGGTTCGTGACGCCGAACGGTGGCGGGAGCCGCTTTGCGCCTATGCGATTCTGCGCCGCGCGCTGTGGGAGAAATACCGGTGGCGGGAGCTGCCGGAAATCGCGCTGACCACACAGGGAAAGCCGGAATTTCCCGCCTTTCCGGAGGTGTGCTTCAATCTGAGCCACACGCCCGGGGCGGTGCTGGTGGGCCTTTCCAACGAACCGCTGGGCGTGGATATCGAAAAGATACGTCCCGTGTCCCCCAGAGCCATGAAGCGGCTGGCGGACGCGGCCTCGGAAAAGGCGTTTTTCCAGAGCTGGGTCCGGCGGGAGGCGCGCTTCAAGCGCAGCGGCGCAGGAGTGAGCATCATGCGGGAGGGGGAGGCCCCCCTGCAATACGGCGAATATTTCTACTACGTGGAGACGTTCCCCGGGTATGTTGCCGGAGTGGCCACCCGCAGCGCCGAGGGCGTGAGCAGGATTCAAAAATTCTCTTTGGAGCAGATGGTATAGCCACTCAAAATTTGCGCAGCGTATGCTTGAAGAGACAGCGCCCTGAACTTCGGATTTTCAAAAGTAAGCGCATCGCCCCGGTGCGGTGCGGGAGAAGTCCCCGGGAAAGCAAATTCCCCGGGGACTTTTGTATTTGAGCAGCTTATTCCTTCAGCAGAGCTTCTCCAGCCCGGTAGATGTCCCCCGCGCCCACGGTCAGAATTAAATCCCCCGGCTGGGCGATGGCGCGGAGACGGTCCGTCACCTGCTCCAGATTGGAGCAATAGACGGAGCCGGGAACCTTTTTGCACAGGTCGCCCGAACTGATGCCCACGGTGTTGGTTTCCCGGGCGGCATAAATCTCCGCCACAATCGCGGCGTCCGCAAGCTTCAGCTCCTCTACAAAGCGGTCGAACAGCTTGGCGGTGCGGGAATAGGTATGGGGCTGAAACGCCAGCACCACCCGTTTGTAGGGCAGCTCCTTGGCCATGGTCAGCAGAGCGTGAAGCTCGTCGGGGTGGTGGGCGTAGTCGTCGTAAACGTCCGCGCCGTTGAACACGCCCTTGCGCTCAAAGCGCCGGCCCGCGCCGGTGAAGTCCACAAGCCCTTGCTCCACAGCCGAGCCCGGCAGGCCCAGCACATAGGCCGCCGAGGCCGCCGCCAGCGCGTTGGACACGTTGTGCCTGCCGTGGACGGGCAGGGATACGCTGGCATAGGGCTTGCCGTATACTGTCACGTCGAAAAGCTGTTTCCCGCCTTCCTCGCGGAGGTGTTCGGCGGTACAGTGTGCGGTGCGCTCCAACCCGAAGGTGAACACCGGGCGGCCCAGATTTTTCAGGGCGGCCATGGCCCCGTCGTTGTCCGCGTTGGCCACAACCCGTCCCCCGTCGGGCACCAGTTGGGCAAACCGGCGGAAGGAATGCTCGATATCCTCCAAATCCTTGAAAAAGTCCAGATGGTCCTCTTCCACGTTGAGAATTACCGCCACGGTGGGGTAGAAGGAGAGGAACGAGTTACAATACTCGCAGGATTCCAGAATCATGGTGTCCCCGTTGCCCACCCGGTAGGCGGAGTGGAGCAGGGGCAGCGTGCCGCCGATCATCACGGTGGGATCTGCTTCCGCCGCCATGAAGATGTGGGTGCACATGGAGGTGG
>JAEWML010000242.1 GCA_023393155.1 Bacillota bacterium | reverse complement strand
GGACTAAGCTGTCCAAAGCGGCGCAGGCGCTGATCGGCTCCCGCCCGGTGTTCGACATCACTGTGAACTATCAGAAAAACGGTAAAACCGAGTATGTTTCCAATTTCGGCAAAGGTGCGGTCACATTGGGCATTGCTTACAAAGCAGCAAACAGCGAAAGAACCGGCAGCCTGTTCGGCGTATATGTGGATAAAAACGGCAAGCCGCAGCTTCTGACTAACTCCAGCTACACGGACGGCAGACTGATTTTCAGCAGAAACAGCCTCTCATCCTACGGCGTAGGCTACAAAGCTCCTGCTCCCTCCTTTACTGACACGGCAAAGCATTGGGCAAAGGACAACATCGATTTTGTGGCAAGCCGTGACCTGATCAGAGGCACAAGCGCAACTACCTTTGCGCCCAACACCGCCATCACCCGCGCCGATTTTCTCATGGCACTGGGCAGGCTTTCCGGCGCGGATGTGAGCGGTTACAGGACCGGCAGCTTCACCGATGTGAAGAACACCGATCCCGCCATGCCATACATTGAGTGGGCGATAAAAGCTAAAATTGTGTCCGGCTACGGCAACGGAAAATTCGGCCCCAAGGATTCGATTAACCGTGAGCAGATGGCCGTGATGATGGTTAATTGCGCAAAAGCCACCGGCTACAAGCTGCCTGTTTCCATTGCGGCAGTTGCCTTCTTCGACAGCGCGAAAATCTCCGCTTATGCAAAGGATGCGGTAAAAGCCATCCAGCAGGCGGGTATCATGCAGGGCAAAGGAAATAACACCTTCGACCCGCAGGGTAATTCCACCCGCGGGGAAGCCGCAACCATCCTGCGCCGGTTCGTGGAGCTTGTCATCGACGAGGGCACGGCGCGCGGCTGGAGTCAGAATGATGCCGGACAGTGGCAGTATATCGGTGAAAACGGCAAGCCTGTAATCGGCTGGTTGACTGCCGAAAATGGCAAATACCACTATTATTACTTTACCGCTGACGGCGTCATGGTATCCGGCAAGTGGCTGGAGCTTGACGGTAAATGGTATTACTTCAATGCCGATGGCTCCCTTGCCAAGAACACCAAAGTAGGTGGCTATGAGGTGGATGAAAACGGCGTGAGAAAGACAAAGTAATATAAACCAAGCATATAAAGCAAGGGTGGAGGCCGGTATGGTTCGGCTCCCACCCTTGCTTTTCTGTGTTCGGCTTGCCTTATAAATATTTGCTCCGCAGATAATCCGCCTGTTCCTCTGTGATGCAGCCGCCCCAAAGGTTCGCGTTGATTGCTCCGTACAGCTCGTCACTGAGGCAGTCCAAATGAAGCACCTGTTCTTTCTCTCCCTGAAGCAATTCGGCAATCGCTTTCTGAATACTGGCCGGAAGGTCTGCTTCCAGGCAATCTTTTTCCGTCGGCTGATCGTCCGCTTCACTGGGACTCGGCCGGTTTTCCGATAATAAAAATTCGTCCATCGGCATATTCAGTCCTTTCAATTACATATCGCCCACCATCTTGTTGATGTCGCCGTCGCCATCCACGATAGTGCCACCGCCGCCACCGCCATTATCGTCTATCCATCCGAAGCCAAGAAAGTATATCTGCTTCCTTCCGTCTACCACGCGGGTATCTCACATTTGAGGGGCGGACTCCTTTGGGGCCGATGCGGACTCCTCGGGCTGTTGTTCCTGCCGTGCCGGGGCAGTCGAATTTACCGCTTGAGGGGCGGCTGTGTCCTCGGCGGATTCGGGTTTCGGTGCGCTTTGGACGCATGGAGTACCGGCGGCTGTATCAGAGGCGCTGGATATTTCCTTGTCAATTGCGGGCAAATCCGCCGCACAGTCGATTTGTCGATCGGGGAGGGGGACTTCCCCGACCTCTTGCGTTAATTCACACGCAGGGCGAATGTGGGGCGCGGCGGGAGTAGCCTCCATGCCAGCCAGAAGCCGCAGGCAAAGCTCTCTCTTTAGCATAGAACCCTGAAATCATATCTTTGCTGTCAATAATTTGCAGGATCAGCTTGCGTTCCGGTTTTTCCAAACTGCGGATGAGCTGCTGGTGGCATGCTTCAATTTTCTTCTGAATCTCAGCGTCAGGGACAAAGCGATTGTACTGGTCGTACAGCTCGTCCAATGGGTTTTGCATCTTGGTCACCTCCTATCAGTGACACAGGATACCACAAGAGTCCCCTGAAAGCTATTAGAAGTTTAGTAAATTCAGGGATGTTTTATGGCACGTCGATGCTCTCCGTAACTGTCTGCCTTATGGATGCACATAAAGCGAGGATGGGAACCGGTATTGATCGGTTCCCACCCTCGCTTTTTCCGTATTCAGCTTGCGTTTCCTAAATTGTCCCTATGATACGGTGGACTTAGCGGAGAAACTGTGTCTTTTTGGCACGCCTGAAGGGATTTGAACCCATGACCCCCGCCTTAGGAGGGCGGTGCTCTATCCAGCTGAGCTACAGGCGCATATGCAATTTTGTGAAACGAGCAAAGTTCGCTTAGGAGGCGGATGCTCTATCCACCTAATCTGCAAATGCATATTGGAAACTTCATCCTGAAAGCTTCCAATCCCCTGCCGCCAAATGTCCATCCGGCGCGGATGCGCTTTCTCACCTGCTTCCTCCCGTGCAGGCTCCGGTTCGCCGGCACGGTACGAAGGAAGGGGACCGTCTGCTATTCTACCCGATTTCCGCCCCGCTGTCAATTGAAAAGCCCGACACAATTTTGCTGCGCATAGCTTCTCTTTCCCGTGTCCAACCGGCGAAAAAAGTTTCAAGCACCGCAGTTCTTGGGAGAAGGCCGTTGCAGTCCCGGTAAAAAGCATTTATAATATCCGCAGGCGAACAGGGCGGCGCGCCGGGCGTACGGCGCGGCGAGCCCGCAAAACCTCCCGTCCTCCGGACGGTGGAAGAAAGGAAGCAAACAGGCATGAAAAACGTGGCACTGGTGACAGGAGGAAGCCGGGGAATCGGTCGGGCGATTGCCCGAAAGCTTGGGCAGCGGGGCTATGACGTGGCTGTCAACTACCAACACAGCCGCGCGGCTGCCGAGGGACTGGTGGACGAGCTGCGCCGCGCCGGGTGCCGCGCCGCCGCGTTTGGCGCGGACATGGCGGATTCCAGTGAGGTGGACGCTATGTTCCGCGCCATAGAATCCGCACTGGGACCGGTGCACACGCTGATCAACAACGCGGGAATCGCCCCGCCGTCGGGGCTTTTTCAGGATTCCAACGACGAAAGCTGGAACCGGGCCTTTGACGTGAACGTGGGAGGAATGCGCAGCGCTATCCGCCGCGCCCTGCCCCACATGCTCCACGAAAAGCGGGGCAGCATCGTCAACATCTCCTCAATCTGGGGCCTGCGGGGCGCCTCCTGCGAGACGGTATACGCCGCCACAAAGGCCGCCGTGATCGGCCTGACCCGCTCGCTGGCTCTGGAGCTGGCCCCGTCCAATATCCGGGTAAACGCGGTGGCTCCCGGCTGCATTGAAACGGACATGCTCCGCCCCTTAGGTCCGGAGACGATGGCGGACCTTGCCGCGCAAACGCCCCTTGGCCGTCTGGGAATGCCGGAGGATGTCGCGGCGGCGGCGGCGTTTTTGGCGGGAGACGAAGCTGCCTTTATCACCGGGCAAATCCTCACGGTGGACGGCGGCTTCACCGTGTAGGGGCAGCCTCCGGCGAACAGGAAACGAAACCGCCCTGCTTTAAGCGGGTTTGGTACTCCCCACGGCTTGATGTTCGACAAACTCTCCCCGTGCCGAAAGGCAATTTCTTTCCTGATCTGCCGCTTTGCTTTTCAGCCGAAGCCCCGTTTGGCAGCGTGATTTCTCCAAAGGGATTTTTTCGGGCACAGCTTCGCCCCCGAAAGCACCCCGCCCGGCTGCTTTTGCAGCCGGGCGGGACATTTGAACGACAGGTGCAAATCAAGCGTCGCAGACCGGAACAATCCAGCCCTTTGTGTCGGGAATTCTGCCCCACTGAATGCCGGTGAGTGTGTCGTACAGCTTTTGGGTCAGGGGGCCGATTTCGCCGTTGCCGATCTTTGCGGACTGGTCCTCATAATCCAGCTTCTTGACGGGGGAGACGACGGCGGCGGTACCGGTGCCGAACACCTCCTCCAGCTTGCCCTCGCGGGAGGCCTTCATCAGGTCGTCGACGGCCAGCTTGCCCTCCACAACCTCATAGCCCCAGTCTTTCAGCAGCTCGATGATGGAGCGGCGGGTGACGCCGGGGAGCACGGTGCCGTCCCTGTCCTGCGCCTCTGCGGTATAGAGCTTGCCGTCAATTTTGAAGAAGATGTTCATCGCGCCCACTTCCTCAACGTACTTGCGCTCCACGCCGTCCAGCCACAGCACCTGGCTGTATCCCCGCTCCTCGGCCACCTTGGCGGCAAGCAGAGACACGGCGTAGTTTCCGCCGCACTTGGTAAAGCCGGTGCCGCCGGGGCAGGCGCGGACATAGGTGTCCTCCACGTAGATGTCGATGGGGGCCAGGCCCGCCGCGTAATACGCGCCGGAGGGGGCGCAGATGATGATGAACTGATAGGTGCTGGACGCGTGGACGCCGAGCTGGGCCATGGTGGCGATGGTAAAGGGACGGATGTACAGCGACGCGCCTTCGGAATGGGGAACCCAGTCCTTCTCGACCTCCACCAGTGCGCGGATGGCCTCCACAAAGTCCTCCTCGGGAATGCTCGGCATGCACAGGCGCTCCTGCGTGTTGTTCATGCGACGGGCGTTGCAGTCCGGGCGAAAGAGCTGAATTTTACCCTCGGCGGTGCGATAGGCCTTCAGGCCCTCAAAGCACTCCTGCGCATAGTGGAACACCACGGCGGAGGGCTCCAGGGAGAGGGGGGCATAGGGCACAATGCGGGCATCGTGCCAGCCCTGGCCCTCGGTGTAGTCCATAATAAACATGTGGTCGGAAAAGGTCTTTCCGAAGCCCAGCTTAGACTCGTCCGCAGGCTTTGCCTTGGGGGAAGTCGTCTTCGTGATCTTGATATTCAGCATTTGAAATTCTCCCTTACTTTTATTTTGAACCGATAAAGCAAAAGGCTCTCGCATCCCTGAAAACAGGGAGGCGAAAGCCAAACTTCCGTGGTACCACTCTCTTTGCCGCGCTGCGGCCTCTTATGTACGCTTCCGCGCACCGCCCCTGTAACCGGGAGGCCCCCGTCGCCGCCTACTGGAGAAACCTCTCTTTGGGCGGGCCGCTTCCGGGCCAGACCAATCAGGCCGCGTCCGCTGCCTCGCACCGTGCGGCAGCTCTCTGAAGGCGGCGTTCCTGACAGCAATTCCCGTTCATCGCGTTTTGCATATTAAATTATTTATACGCTCCCGGCAGGAGAAAGTCAACTGTTAAAATGCACAGAACAGGCGCGGGACGGGATACCCGTCCGTCCGGCCGCCGGTTTCCCGGCGGCCGGGGGACGTTCTCTTTACGGAAAGCAGCGTTATCCGACGCAGGCCATGCCCCGGCGGAAGGCCTCGATGTTCAGGGGAACCAGCTTGGCCTTGGCCCCGGTAAACATCTCCTCAATCATTGCCTCGATGGCCTCTGGCTTCAAAACCTTGGTGGCGGCCACATACGCACCCAGCATGGCCATGTTGCCCACCTTGGCGTTGCCCACCTGATCGGCGATTTCCCCGCAGGGGATGTAGTACGCAGTCAAATCCGGGCGGGTCACCTTGTCGTTGACCACGGAGCTGTTGACAAACACCGCCCCGCCGGAAACCACGCCCGCCTCGAATTTTTCAAGGGAGGGCTCGTTCATGGCAATCAGCTCCGTGGGGTGGTTAAACACGGGGGAACCCACCGGCCGGTCCGACAGCACCACGGAGCAGTTGGCCGTGCCGCCCCGCATCTCGGGCCCGTAGGACGGGGCCCATGTGACGTTCAGCCCCTCGGCCATGCCGGCCTCCGCCAGGTTTTTGCCGATGGCAAGACCGCCCTGCCCGCCGAAGCCGGAAATAATAATTTCCTTTTTCATCTCACTTCACCTCCGCAGCCGTATCCTTGATTACGCCCAAAGGATAATAGGGAACCATGTTCTCCTTCAGCCACTCCATGGATTTCAGCGGCGTCATGCCCCAGTTGGTGGGGCAGGTGGCAAGAACCTCCACAAAAGTGAAGCCCTTGCCCTCCATCTGGAGCTGAAACGCCTTTTTAATGGCCTTTTTTGCCTTGTTCAGGTTGGGAATGTCGGTGGTGCAGACCCGCTCGGCATAGACGCAGCCGTCCAGCGTGGAAAGCATCTCTGCCATGCGGATGGGCATACCGGCCTGCTCCCGGGTGCGGCCCTGGGGACAGGTGGTGGCTCTTTGCCCGATGAGGGTGGTGGGGGCCATCTGTCCGCCGGTCATGCCATAAATGGCGTTGTTAATAAAAATGGTGGTGAATTTCTCGCCCCGCATAGCGGCGTGGACAATTTCCGCCGTGCCGATGGAGGCAAGGTCCCCGTCGCCCTGATAGGTGAACACCGGCTGGTGGGGATGGGTGCGCTTGATGCCGGTGGCAACGGCGGGGGCGCGCCCGTGGGCGGCCTCCTGCATGTCGCAGCTAAAATACTTATAGGCGAACACGGAGCAGCCCACGGGACACACGCCGATGGCCGTATCCAGCAGGTCCATCTCCTCCATCGTCTCGGCCACCAGCTTGTGAATGATGCCGTGGGTGCAGCCGGGGCAGTAGTGGAACTCCACGTCCGTCAGTCCCTTGGATTTTTGATAGACAACCGCCATGTTACTCCGCCTCCTTCAGGGCCTTTTTGCCCGCTTCCACGATTTCCTCCACAGTGGGAATCACGCCGCCGGCGTGGCCCAGATAAGTGATGGGCCTGCGGCCCTCCACGCTCAGGCGCACATCCTCGATCATCTGGCCGTCGATGCTCATTTCCACGTCCAAAATGGCTTTCACGTTGTCCCGCAGGGCTAGGTCGTGCAGCGCCTTCTCCGGGAAGGGCCACAGCGAAATGGGACGGAAAAGCCCCGCCTTAACCCCCTCGGCCCGGAGCTGCTCCAGCGCCGTGAGGACAATCCGGGCGGGCGTGCCGTAGGCCGTGATGAGAAGCTCGGCGTCCTCCGCATCCTTGTGGGTCCAGCGGACCTCGTTTGCCTTAATGACCTGATATTTCTTCGCAAGCTCCACGTTAAAGTCGTCGCACTCGTTGGGGTCGATGTACAAAGAGTTAATCACGTTGTGATGCGCGCGGCCCTTTCGGCCGGTGGCGGCCCAGTCCTTGGGCTCCAGCTTGCGCTTTGGAACCTCGCGCCACTCGATGGGCTCCATCATCTGGCCGATCATGCCGTCGGCCAGCACCAGCACGGGGTTGCGATACTGGTCGGCGATGTCAAACGCCTCCTGCACCATATCCACGGCCTCCTGAATGTTGGCGGGGGCCAGCACCACCGTGCGGTAGTCGCCGTTGCCGCCGCCGCGGGTGGCCTGAAAATAGTCGCTCTGGCCGGGCTGGATAGTGCCAAGGCCCGGTCCGCCGCGCATACAGTTGACAATGACGGCGGGCAGCTCTGCGCCCGCAAGATAAGTAATGCCCTCCTGCTTCAAAGAGACACCGGGGGAGGAGGAGGAGGTCATGGCCCGCATTCCGGCGCCCGCTGCCCCATACACCATGTTGATGGCGGCCACCTCGGACTCCGCCTGAACAAATACCTTGCCGTGCTGCGGCATGTGCAAAGAGAGATATTCCGGAATCTCGCTCTGCGGGGTGATGGGATACCCGAAGAAACAGTCGCAGCCCGCGCGGATGGCGGCCTCCGCAATCGCTTCATTTCCTTTCCAAAGCTCTTTTCCCACGAAAATTCAACCTCCTTCGTCAGATTTTTTCCACAATAATCACGGAATCCGGACAGATTTTCGCGCAGTTCGCGCAGGCGATGCATGCCGCCATGTCCACCACCCCGGCGGGGTGATAGCCCTTGCGGTTGATAACGTCCATGTCAATCGCCACAATGTGCTTGGGACACACGGAAACGCACAGCTCACAGCCCTTGCACCGATCCCGGTCAAATGTTACCCTTGCTGCCATGATACTCATTTGCCTCCCTTCATGTTGTTGGGAGCCTTTTACAGCTCCCACGGTTTTTTCATATAAATGTCAATGGGAAACAGCTTAAGGCCCGCGAGGCTCTCCTCGCCGGCAAAGCGCCGCTCCGCCACATGGCACACAACGGGAATGCCGGTTTCGCGTGAAACCGCCCCGGCCAGCTCCGCGCCCTTGAGAATCTCTTCGGGCGTCGTCTCGCCGCACAGATGGGTGTTGTTCACAATGCCGCCGCACACAAGACCCGTCACGGCCTCGATGCTGCGAAGATAAGCCGCGGCGGCCTCCGCCGCGCGCACCTCGGGCCGGTTGGCGTTAAGCACGAAGAGGAGGTTATAATCCTCCGCGATAATCTTGGGCTGAAACCGGGCCAGCACCCGTGCGCCCACCGGATCGCCGCCCACGTCCATCACGCCCCGGATTTCCCGGTTTTCAAGAATCGTCAACAGCTCCGCCGGAAGGGCGGGCACGTCCGCGTCGCTGCACTCCTGAGAGGAGGAAATCACCCGAATACCAGCCCCCTCCAAAAGCTTTTTGCGCTCTCTGGAGCGGAAATAGGGGTTCACTATGTCTACGTCCGCCAGCATGGCGGCGTGCCCCTCATGGGCCAGCCCCAGCGCATAGTTCACGGCAAACTCGGTCTTCCCCGTCCCGTAATGTCCGCAGACAAGCACGACGCGGTTGGAGCAGACCTGATCGGATGTCAGAATCAAAATGACCCCCTCGCTTTCAAAATTGCAAAAAAGAGTTGTATTATTATCGTATGCGTTGTATGATGTCAGTATAACTGATTTGACTGGAGATGTCAAGGGAAGTTATTGTGCTTTTTGCCGAATTACTGTCGAGCTTTTCGTAAAATCTGTTGTGGGCGAAAAGTTTTCGGGCAAAGCGGCGGCACTATAAAACGAAATACGCCCCCACGGGGGCGAAGGAGGACTTTCATGGAGGAACCGAAAAAGGCAAAGCTGTCCCAGCGGGCGGCGGAGCGGCTGCTGGACATGATCGCGGAGGAGCACCGCTATGAAACCGGGGGCAAGCTGCCCAACGAAAACGAACTGAGCGAGCTTTTAGGCGTCAGCCGCACCACGCTGCGGGAGGCAATTTCCTTTCTGGTGGCGCAGGGCGTGCTGGAAATTCGGCGAGGCAAGGGAACGTTTGTGGCCCGAGAGCTGCCCCGTTTCCCGGTGGATATGACGGCACTGACGGATTTGCGGTCCAGGACCCGCGCCAGGGACCTGTTTGAAATGCGTTTGATTTTCGAGCCAGCCACGGTGGCGCTGGCGTGCCAGCGGGCAAGCGACGAGGAGCTGGACCAAATCCGCCGCAAGGCGGAGCGGATGGAGCAGATCGCCGCCGCAGGCGGAGACTGGCCCGCCGCGGACCAGGACTTCCACCTGAGCATCATCCGCGCGTCCCACAACGAATACATGCGCCGCCTCTATCCCATTATCAACGACGCGGTGAGCGAGATTATGCAGATTTCGGAGAATCAGAAGCACATGCAGGAAACCGCCGTAGCGGACAACCGGCTGATTGTGGATTTTCTGCTGCGCCGGGACGACGTGGGCGCCCGCTATGCCATGAGCATTCACATGAAGCACCTGATTCAGACCCTGCGGGTATAATGCGCCGGGAGCCTTATTTCCCGCAACCATGTCCGCTCTTCGTTCCCTATAAAATAAAAAGCGCCTGCCCCGGCAGTGCCGGGGCAGGCGCTTTCGTCTATTGGTCGTTTTTGCAGGTCCCAATGCCGGGAAGCCCCTCAGCAAATTTCAGAAGGCCGGAGCGACCGCGCAAGGGCCGCCGCCTCGGCGCAGGCGTCCGCCAGCAGGGCCGACGGGTCCGCGCCGTCCAAATCCAGCCCGTCCGCCGCCACGCAGGTCAGCGCGCCAATGCCGAAAAACATCTGGATGGCCCTGAGATAGGGCACAGCCTGCTCCAGCGGGTCCCCGTCCGGATAGGCGCCGCCCCGGGTGGTGAGAAACACGCACCGCTCCGCCGCACACAGGCCCTTCAGGCCCTCCGCCGTGCTGCGAAAGGTGATACCCTCCACCGACACGTTTTCAATATAGACCTTCAGCAGCGCGGGAAAGCTCATGTCCCAAAACGGCGCGGCAACCACAATCAGGTCCGCCGCCGCCAGCTCCCGCGCCCGGTTAAACCGGGGA
>JAEWML010000136.1 GCA_023393155.1 Bacillota bacterium | reverse complement strand
TCCCCGTCCTATGCCGTGCGGAGCAATGTCCGCCCGGTCGTGCCGTTTTTGAAGGAGGGCGCGGTGTTGGTCAGCGTTTCTAAGGGCATCGAGCGGGACACAAACCTGCGCATGAGCCAGCTTGTGCGAGAGGAGACGGGGGACCGCTTCCCCGTGACGGCCCTGTCCGGCCCCTCCCACGCGGAGGAGGTGAGCCTTCGTCTGCCCACCGGCTGCGTGGCGGCGGGGGAGAACGGCGAGGCTGTGAAGCTGGTGCAGGACGCGTTTATGAACCGGAATTTCCGGGTGTATACCAGCCCGGACATCGTGGGCGTGGAGCTGGGCGGCGCGCTGAAAAACGTGGTGGCCCTTAGCTGCGGTATCTGCGACGGAATGGGCTATCAGGATAACACCAAGGCTCTTTTAATGACCCGGGCCATGGCGGAAATCGCCCGGCTGGGCGAGACGCTGGGCGGACACCGCCAGACCTTTGCGGGCCTTGCGGGAATGGGGGATTTGATTGTCACCTGCACCTCCATGCACTCCCGAAACCGCCGGGCGGGCATCCTCATCGGACAGGGAAAGACCGCGCAGGAGGCCATGGAAGAGGTGGGCGCGGTGGTGGAGGGCTACTATGCCGCCGAAAGCGTCCATCAACTGAGCCAACGGGCCGGAGTGGAAATGCCCATCTGCGCCTGCGCCTATCAGGTGCTCTACCGGGACAGGGACGTCCGGGATGTGGTGGCGGAGCTGATGGGCCGCTCTAAAAAAGACGAGCTGGGCTACGACTGGATGTAATGTGCAATTAAAAATGTGACCACGGCCAAGCATTGGCCGTGGTCACAAAAACATTTAAAATAGTAAAAAATAACTCCCGAACCGGAAGGTTCGGGAGTTGATTTGTCTATCAGACCGCTCTGGTAACTTTGCCGGAACGCAGACACCGGGTACAAACATATACATGGCGGGGCGTACCGTTCACAACAGCCTTGACACGCTTTACGTTGGGCTTCCAGGGACGATTGGAACGTCTATGGGAGTGGGACACCTGAATACCGAAGGTGACACCCTTATCGCAAAATTCGCACTTAGCCATCCGTTGCACCTCCTTGCTGTTGGGAAATCAAACCTGCTTTTCACAGGCACAAACGATATTTTAACAGATGAAAACATAAAAAGCAAGGGGAAATCTTAAAAAATATTCAAAAATATTAAAGCGGGAGGGGCCGGGTGAAACAGTTGCGAAAAACAGGCGCATACGTTATAATAATATCCAAAAAGCGGTTATGATAAAAATGCCAATTCATACCGCCGCGGCGCTGTGCGTCTGCGAACTGAAAACACCGCAGGGCGGCGTCTTATGGCCGACCCGGAAGGAGACTGGCGCTTATGACGGCGAACGGACTGAAAATGACGGAGTTTGCGGCTGCCTTTGATTTGCAGTTGCTCAATCGGGGGAGCGATTACGAGGAGGCGGTTCTCACCATTACGGACGTGAACCGGCCGGGACTTCAGTTTTTGGGCTTTTACGACTATTTCGATCCCCGCCGTCTTCAGGTAATCGGCAAGGCGGAGGTTATGTACCTGAAGGGCCTGAGTGCGCAGGAGCGGAAAAAGGCCTTTGACGACCTGTTTCTCTACGACATTCCGGCCCTGGTGATCTCCCGGAATCTGGACTGCTTTCCCGAGTGCCTTGAAAGCGCCCGTGAGTACGAGCGGACGCTGCTGCGCACCTCGGAAACCACCGTGGAGTTCACCTCCCACGCCATTGAATTTCTCAATCGCCGGCTGGCCCCCTGCATAGGGCGGCACGGCGTTTTGATGGACGTGTACGGCGAGGGGATTCTGCTTACCGGGGACTCCGGCATCGGAAAGAGCGAGACGGCCATCGAGCTGATTATGCGGGGCCACCGGCTGGTGGCGGACGATTCCGTGGACATCCGGCGCATTTCCAACGAGCTGATTGGCACGGCGCCGGAGATGATCCGGCATTACATTGAGCTGCGGGGCATCGGCGTGATTGACGTGCGGCAGTTGTTTGGAATGCGGGCCATCAAGGAAGAGGCCCAGATTGATCTGGTGGTGGAACTGGAGCAGTGGGACAGCAGCCGGGTTTATGACCGGCTGGGCCTGGAGGATCACTATTTGGAGATTCTGGATTTACAGGTACCCTGCGTCAACATCCCCGTGCGGCCCGGACGGAACCTGGCCAGCATTGTGGAGGTGGCCGCCATGAACAACCGCCACCGCCGCTTCGGCTACAACGCGGCGGAGGAGCTGGTCCGGCGGGTGGACGAACGGGCGGACCGGGGAGTGCAGTGAGATGTACGTTGGTCTGGACGTGGGCGGCACGAACCTGCGGGCCGGTCTTGTGGACGAAACGGGCCGTCTGCTGGCGGTGCGGAAAATTCCGCTGGGGGAATTCCGGGGAGCGGAGTCCTTTGCCGAAACACTTGCGTCCCTTGCCGCGCAGGCGGCCCGGGACGGGGGCGAGAACCCTGAAAAACTGGAATATGTGGGCATGGGCATTCCCGGCGCGGCGGCGAAGGGAGAGGTGCTTTACACCTGCAATATTCCCATGAAAAACGTCCCCCTTGCGCGGCTGTTCCGAAGATATCTGGACGTTCCCGTGCTGCTGGAGAACGACGCCAACTGCGCCGCCGTGGGCGAATATTTTTGCGGCGCGGGACAGGGGACGAAAAACTTTGCCGTGGTGACGCTTGGCACCGGCATCGGCGGCGGTTTTATTCTGGACGGAAAGCTCTACTCTGCCGGAGGAATGGCCGGCGAGGTGGGGCATATGGTGGTGGAGAAGGGTGGAGCGCCCTGCGCCTGCGGACGGCGGGGATGCTGGGAGGCCTATGCCTCCGCCACTGGGCTGATCCGCATGACGAGAGAAGCCATGGAGCGGGATAAAACCAGTCTTTTGTGGGAGGAAGCCGGCGGCGGGCCCGCCGTCACCGGCAGGACGGCTTTTGCGGCGGCCCTGCGGAATGACGAAGCGGCAAAGGCGCTGTGCGGGACCTATGTTTCGTATCTGGCTGTGGGGGTTGTGAACCTTTTAAATATTTTGCAGCCGGAGGTGCTTGCCATCGGCGGCGGAATCGGAGAGGCGGAGGAGGAGCTGCTGCTTGCTCCTCTGCGGGAAATTGCGGACCGGGAGAGCTATGCCGCCCGCTGCGGCGGAAAAGTATCGGTGGTCCGGGCCCGGCTTGGCGGCGACGCGGGAATTATCGGCGCGGCGCTGTTGGGGCGGGTAATCTGAATTTTTGAGGGGGAGCCGTATGGATTGGGCGGAGGAACTGGACAAATGGGCGGCGGACTATCTGCCGGACCTTGCAATGAAAACCGACGAGGCCATGAGCCGCCACACCTCTTTTCACATCGGCGGACCGGCAAAGCGCATGGCCTTTCCCCGCAGCGGGGAGCAGGTGGTGCTGCTGACGGACTTTGCCCGAAGCTGCGGGGCCCGGCCGCTGGTGATGGGAAACGGAACAAATCTGCTGGTGCCTGACGAAGGGCTGGACCGACTGGTGATTGACACCACCGCCGGGCTGAACCGGCTGGAGCTGGGAGCGGGAGAAAACGAGCTGATGGCCGAGGCCGGAGCTTCTCTGGCGCGGCTGGCGGACCTTGCTCAAAAGCGGGGCCTTACGGGCTTGGAATTTGCCCACGGCATCCCCGGTACGGTGGGCGGCGCCCTGTGCATGAACGCCGGGGCCTATGGCGGGGAGATGAAGCAGGTGGTGGCCGGAGCGGCCCTGCTGGACCCGGAGGCGGGCGTGAAGTACCTCTCGGCGGAGGAACTGGACTTTGGCTATCGCCGCAGCGTGCTGACCGACCACCCGGACTGGGTGGTTTTATACGCCGTCTTCCGCCTGACGCCCGGCGAACCGGCTCAAATCCGGGCGAGGATGGACGATTTGAAAGCAAGGCGCAGGGCAAGCCAGCCTTTGGAACTGCCCAGCGCGGGCAGCACCTTCAAGCGCCCGGCGGGGGCCTACGCGGGGACACTGATCGACCAATGCGGCCTGAAAGGGCTGCGGGTGGGCGGCGCGCAGGTAAGCGAGAAGCACGCGGGCTTTGTGGTGAACCGGGGCGGGGCCACCTTTGCCGACGTGACGGAGCTGATCGCGCAGATTCAGCAGCGGGTGGAGGAAATTTCCGGTATTCGGCTGGAGCCGGAGGTCAAAATCGTGCGGTGAGCGCCGCGCGGGAGAGAGAAGCGGGTGATTGCATGGAAATTTTAATTATTTCCGGCCTGTCCGGGGCCGGAAAGAGTAAGGCCGCCTCCTTTTTGGAGGATTTGGGCTTTTATATCGTGGACAATATGCCCGCGGCCATGATTCTGAAATTTGCGGAGTTCTGCGCCGGGGGCAACGGACGGTATGACCGGGTGGCGCTGGTGTACGATGTGCGGACCTCAGACTCCTTTACGGAGCTGTTCGACGTGCTGGAAAAGCTGCGGGGCATGGGCGGCGTGTGCCGAATGCTGTTTTTGCAGGCTTCGCCGGAGACGGTGATCAAGCGGTATAAGGAGACGCGCCGCCGCCATCCTCTCAGCGGAGGGACGGATACTCTGGAGGAGGCCGTCCACCGGGAGATAGAGGTGATGCGCCCCGTGAAGGAGCAGGCGGACTACGTGATCGACACCAGCAGCCTGTCCACCGCGCAGCTTCGGGCCGAGCTTTTGCGCCTTTTCAGCGAAAAGGATGAGAAGACGGGCATGACCGTGGCGGTGACCTCCTTCGGCTTCAAGTATGGCCTGCCGCTGGAGGCCGACCTGGTGCTGGACGTGCGGTTTTTGCCAAACCCGTTTTATATTGAGGAGCTGCGGGAGAAGACGGGATTGGATAAGGACGTGTCCGGCTATGTGTTTTCCTTCCGTCAGGCCAGGGAATTTCTCGACAAGCTGAAGGATTTGCTGGAGCTGACGCTGCCGTTGTACGCCGGGGAGGGGAAGACCAGCCTCACCGTGTCGGTTGGCTGCACCGGCGGACGGCACCGCTCCGTGGCCGTGGCCCACGCGCTGACAGGCTATATCCGCCAGCTGGGCTACCCCGTGACGGAGTATCACCGGGACATGCCCAAGGGCTGACAGGCCCGGGGGTGAAAGGGAAGTCATGGAAAATCAACACACGCTCTATCGTCCCCCAAGAGCGCGGGGGCCGAAAATTGCCGTTATTGGCGGCGGACACGGCCTTTCCAACATGCTGCGGGGGCTGAAGCAATATACCGAAAATCTCACCGCCATCGTCACGGTGGCGGACGACGGCGGCGGCTCCGGGGCGCTGCGCAGCGACCTGCGGATGCCGCCCCCGGGGGATATCCGCAACTGCCTTGAGGCACTGGCCAACACGGAGCCGCTGATGGCGGAGCTGCTGCACTACCGCTTTTCGGAGGGCGTGCTTGCCGGGCAGAGCTTCGGCAACCTGTTTCTGGCGGCGCTGAACGGAATTTCCCCCTCCTTTGACGCGGCGGTGAGCCGCATGAGCGAGGTGCTGGCCATCACGGGACGGGTGCTGCCCGTCACCAATGCCAACGTGCAACTGGAAGCGGAGTTTGAAAACGACGTGCGGGTGGTGGGGGAGTCAAAAATTTCCTACTGCAAAAAGGAGCAGGACTGCCGCATTCGCCGGGTCCGGCTTCTGCCGGAGAAGCCCCCGGCGCTGCCGGAGGCGGTGGAGGCCATTTTGCGGGCGGACATGGTGGTGCTGGGGCCGGGAAGCCTGTATACCAGCATCATTCCAAACCTGCTGGTGGACGGCATTGTGGACGCCGTTCGGAAGGCAGACGGCCTGAAGGTCTACGTCTGCAACGTCATGAC
This sequence comes from Bacillota bacterium, assembly GCA_023393155.1. Taxonomy (GTDB): domain Bacteria; phylum Bacillota; class Clostridia; order Oscillospirales; family Oscillospiraceae; genus Oscillibacter. The sequence continues at coordinate 11,407 of JAEWML010000136.1, read as the reverse complement.
GCAGGAGGGGGAAACGGAGGGCTACACCGCCGCGGATCACATCGCGGCCCTGTTCAAGCACTCCGCGCCGGGGCTGTTCGATTTGTGCCTGACCAACGCCTCGCCCATTCCCCGAAGCGTCTCCCAGCGGTATGCAGAGGAGGGGGCGGAGCCTATTTGCCGCGACAGGGAGCGGTGCGCCGCCCTTGGCGTGGAGCTTGTCAACCGGCCGGTGGCCACGGTGGAGGACGGCTTTGTGCGTCACGACCCCTCAAGCCTTGCCCGGGAGCTGATTCTGCTCCACGCGGAGCGCAGCGTCCGCATCGCGGGGGACCGGTTTGCCACAGGGGGAGATTTTTATCGGACGGAACACACAAAAGAGTGAGGAGGTGAGCGGGATGTCCTTTTCCTACGACGCGAAAAACGAGCTGTGCCGGCTGGAGGTTCAAAAGCATTGCTGTGCTTTGGCGGAGGCCTATGGCGTCCTGCTCTACTGCAACACCTTTAACTCCGGCGAAATCCGCATTGTCACGGAGAACCCAAACCTTGCCGCAAGGCTGCCCCGGCTGTTACACCGGGCCTTTCGCCTCCGGTTTGACAGAAAGCCGGAGCCGGATGCGCAGGGAAAGCTGGTGTTTCAGATGACCGACCGCAGTAAGCTGGACGGTATTATCGACGCGCTTGGCTTTTCTCCGGAGCAGAACATGGTGCTGCACATCAATTTCGGTCTGCTGGAGGAGGAGTGCTGCCGGGCCTCGTTTCTGCGGGGCGTGTTTTTCGCCGGGGGCAGCGTCACGGACCCGCTGAAGCGGTATCATCTGGAGCTGGCGACCTCGCATTTGCAGGTGAGCCGGGAGCTGGAGGCCCTGCTGCGGGACAACGGCTTTCCGCCCAAGAGCCTGAGCCGGAATGGGAGCTACATCACCTATTTTAAGCAGAGCGACCAGATTGAGGACTTTTTGACGCTGATCGGCGCGCCGGTGGCAGCCATGAGCGTAATGAGCGCGAAGATGGAAAAGGACCTGCGCAACAGCGTAAACCGCCGAATTAACTGCGACAACGCGAATCTTGACAAGGCGGTGGACGCGGCGCTGGAGCAAGCGGAGGCCATCCGCCGCCTGATGGACGCGGGGCTTTTGGAGCAGCTTCCGGACAAGCTGCGCAAAACGGCGCAGGCCCGGCTGGAAAAGCCGGAGCTGAGCCTTTCGGAGCTGGCGGACAGCTTAGACCCGCCCGTGACGAAATCCTGCCTGAACCACCGTCTGCGCAAGCTGACGGGGATGGCAAGGGAGCTGCGGGGCGAGCCGCTTAAATAATCGAGACGGCCCGTTGTGTTGCCGGCGGTCTTAACAACAGAGGAGAACGCGATGGATAAACGTATCGTGGATATGACGGGGGATCCCCGGCGGGAGCAGTTTGCCTATTTTTCAGCCATGGCAAACCCCTATGTGGGGGTGACCTGTCAGGTGGATATCACCGCCCTCATGGAGAGAATTCGGAGGGACGGCACGCCTTTTTTCCTTTCGCTGACCTATGAGGTGATGGCGGCGGCCAACGCCGTGCCGGAGCTTCGTCGGCGGATTGAAGAGGGACGCGTGGTCGAGTACGGAAGCTGCCGCTGTTCCTGCACTGTGGCGAAGCCCGACGGGGCCTATGCCTACTGCACGCTGGACACGGCGCTGCCTTTTGGGGAATTTATAAAAACGGGCCGCACGGCGCTGGAGACGGCGAAACACGGCGGGACCATGGAGGAAAGCGAGGACCACGAAGAGTTCTTTTTTCTCTCCTGCGTGCCCTGGCTCCGGTATACGGGCATGGTCCAGCCGGTGCCCAGCCCCGCGTACAGCAACGTGCGGCTTGCTTGGGGGAAGTGGACGGAAGAAAACGGACGGATCAGCCTGCCCGTGACGATTCTGGCCCACCACGCGCTGGTGGACGGCGTTCACCTGGGACGGTTTTACGAGGAACTGGAGCATCGGGTTTCTAAAGCTCGATGAACAGGAAAGAGGAGTTATTACAATGGATCGGTGTGAGGCGGCTTTTCAATATCACAAAGCGGGCTATAACTGCGCGCAGGCGGTGGCGCTGGCGTTTGAGGATTTGCTGGATATTCCGAAGCCGGTGATTACAGCCGCCGGAGGCGGGTTTGGCGGCGGCGTGGGCGGAAGCCACGCGGAGCTGTGCGGCGCCGTCAGCGGCGGCGTGCTGGTGCTGGGATGGCTCACGCCCCACACGGACGGCGCGGACGCGGAGGGGAAAAAGCGGACCTATGCCGCCGTGAAGGAGTTTCGCCGCCGGTTTGAGGAGGTTTTCGGCCTGACCCGCTGCGCCGACCTGCTGGCGGCCCATCCCCAGCCCGGAGAGAAAAACCCCGCCGCCCTGCGGCTGGGGGTTACCGCCCACTGCGACAATATGATTGTCACGGCGGTGGAGATTCTTGAAAAAATGCTTGCGAAGCGAACGGCGGACTGAGCCGAACGCGCCGGGACAAGAAACGGTTGCGGCGGTCGGGCGCGACCCTGCCGCTGAAAAAGACGATATGAAAGAACAGGAGCGACCTATGTCCTTTGCCCATTTACATGTTCATACGGAGTTCAGCCTGCTGGACGGAGCCTGCCGCATCAAGGAGCTGCCCACCGTTCTGAAGGAGACGGGCCAGTCTGCCTGCGCCATCACAGATCACGGGGTGATGTACGGCGCGATTGACTTTTACCGCTCCTGCAAGGACGCGGGAATCAAGCCCATCATCGGCTGCGAGGTCTACGTGGCCCCCAGGGGCCGGACCCGGCTTCAAAAGCAGCACGAGTTTGACGCGGAGAGCCGCCATCTGGTGCTTCTGTGCGAAAATGAAGAGGGGTACCGCAACCTGTCTTACATGGTGTCCATGGCGTGGACCGAGGGGTTTTACATTAAGCCCCGCATCGACATGGAGCTGCTGCGGGAGCACCACGGGGGGCTGATTGCCCTGTCCGCGTGCCTTGCCGGGGAAATTCCCCGGAGGATACGAAACGGAGAGTATGAAACCGCCAAAGCCGTGGCGCTGGAAATGGCGGAGATTTTCGGGCCAGACCGCTTTTATCTGGAGCTTCAGGACCACGGCATTCCCGACCAGCAGACGGTGAACCGGGGAATTTTGAAGCTTCACCGGGAGACGGGCCTGCCCATGGTCTGCACCAATGACGCGCACTATCTCCGCAAAGAGGACGCGGAGGCCCACGATGTGCTGCTTTGCATCCAGACGGGAAAGCTTCTGTCCGACGAGAATCGGATGCGCTATGAGCCGCGGAATTTTTACCTCCGGTCCGAGGAGGAGATGCGCGCCCTGTTCGAGGGGTATGAAGACGCGGTGGACAATACTGGGAAAATTGCGGAGCGGTGTAATCTGGAATTTGAATTTGGAAAATACCAGCTTCCGGAATTTCATCTTCCGGAGGGCTACGACGCGTATACCTACATGAAGGAGCTGTGCGACACGGGCTTTACGGAGCGGTACGGCGAAGAGCACCCCGAGTATCGGGAACAGCTCAACTACGAACTGGAAATGATTGAGAAGATGGGCTTTACGGACTATTTTCTCATTGTCTCCGACTTTGTGCGCTACGCCCGGGAGGCCGGGATTCCCGTGGGGCCGGGGCGTGGCAGCGCCGCCGGGAGCCTTGTGAGCTATTGTCTTGGCATCACGGACGTGGAGCCTATGCGCTTCGGCCTGTATTTCGAGCGGTTTTTAAACCCGGAGCGGGTCAGCATGCCGGATATCGACATGGACTTCGGCGACGTGCGCCGGGGCGAGGTGGTGGACTACGTACGCCGAAAGTATGGAGACGACCATGTGGCCCAAATCGTGACCTTCGGCACTATGGCGGCCCGGGGCGTGATCCGGGACGTGGGGCGGGTGCTTGGTATGCCCTATGCCGAGGTGGACGCCATCGCCAAGCAGGTACCCAATACCCTGCACATCACCCTCAAGGACGCGCTGCGGCTTTCAAAGCCCCTCAGCGACCTGTACGAGGGTGACGACAACGTGAAAACCCTCATCGACACGGCAAAAAAGCTGGAGGGGATGCCCCGCAACGCCTCCACCCACGCGGCGGGCGTGGTGATTACGAAGCGGCCCGTGTACGAATACGTCCCTCTTGCGAAAAACGACGATGCGGTTGTCTGCCAGTACATTATGACCACGCTGGAGGAGCTGGGCCTTCTCAAAATGGACTTTCTGGGCCTGCGGAACCTGACGGTACTGGACGACGCGGTGAAGATGGTGCAGTCGGAGCGGCCGGGCTTCCGGCTGGAGGACATTCCGGAGGACGACCCCGAGACCTATGAAATGCTGGGGCAGGGGAAGACCATCGGCGTGTTCCAGATGGAGTCCGCCGGAATGACCGGCGTGTGCGTGGGGCTGAAGCCCCACAATATGGAGGACATCTCCTCCATCATCGCCCTGTACCGTCCCGGCCCCATGGACTCCATCCCGAAATTTATCGCCTGTGCGCAGAATCCCAAGCTGATTTCCTATCTTCATCCATCTTTGGAGCCGATTCTCTCCATCACCTACGGCTGCATCCTTTATCAGGAGCAGGTGATTGAAATTTTCCGCCGTCTGGCGGGGTATTCTCTGGGGCAGGCGGACATGGTGCGCCGGGCCATCTCCAAGAAAAAGGCCGCCCAGATTGCCCGGGAAAAGGACGCGTTCATTCACGGCGAAAAAGAGCGGAATATTCCCGGCTGCGTGGCAAACGGCATTCCGGAAGCGGCGGCGGAGGCGATCTATCAGGATATCTACGACTTTGCAAACTATGCCTTCAACAAGGCCCATTCCGTGTCCTACGCGGTGGTGGCCTATCAGACGGCGTACTTCAAGAGGCACTTTACCAAGGAGTATATGGCCGCGCTGCTTACAAGCGTTTTGGACAACTCCGCCAAAATCGCGGGTTACATCACCGAATGCCGGGACTGGGGAATCAAGCTTTTGCCCCCGGACATCAACCGCCCCTGCGACACCTTCACAGTGGAGGAAGAGGGCATCCGGTTTGGTCTGGCCGCGGTGAAAAACATCGGGCGGGGCTTTATTCAGGCCGTCATGCGGGAGCGGGAGGAGAGGCCCTTTACCTCTCTCAGCGATTTCTGCGGACGGATGAACGGAAGCGACATGAACAAGCGGGCGGTGGAAAATCTTATCCGCTCCGGCGCGTTCGACGGGTTTGGGGCAAGGCGCTCCCAACTGCTCAAGGTTTATGAAACGGTGATGGATTCCGTGGCCAGCGCCAGTCGCCAGAATGTGGAGGGGCAGATTGATTTTTTCTCCATGGCGGAAGGAAACACCGACAAACCAGAGCCTGTAAAGGAAATGCACCTTCCGGATATTCCGGAGTTTACCCGGCAGGAGCTGATGAACATGGAGAAGGAGACGACCGGCCTTTACCTCTCCGGACACCCCATGGACCAGTACCGGGACGAGGTGAAGCGGCTTCGCGCCCCTTCCGTCGCCGCCATTTTGGACGATTTTTCACAGGAGGGCGGTCCCACCCGCTTTGCAGACGGACAGCGGGTGTGCATCGCCGGGGTGGTGACCTCCAGCAAGACGAAGACCACGAAAAACAACTCCCTTATGGCCTATGTCACGGTGGAGGACGACACCGCCGCCATCGAGCTTTTGTGCTTTGCAAGAACTCTGGAGAGCTGCGGCCCCTGCTTGCAGGAAAACCAGGCGGTGGTGGTGCGGGGACGGCTCTCCGTCCGGGACGAAAAGGCCCCGCAGCTCATGTGCGATTCCGCGGCCCCGCTGGGAGGCGGCGCGTTGCCGCCAGCCCCGGTCCCGGAGCGCCGGGAGGGAAAGGTGGCCGAGGGCAGCGTCCTCTACCTGAAATTTCCCGGAAAGGACAGCCCGGAGCTGCGCCACATGAAGCTGGTGTTTCAGATGTTTCCCGGCGGCACGCCGGTAAAGCTGGTGATGGCGGACACCCGCAAGGTGTTCGGCACGCAGCTATTGCTCCACCGGGCGCTGTTGCAGGAGGCGAAGGAGACGCTGGGCGAAGAAAACGTGGTTGTTAAATAAGAACCGCCCCGCCGATAAACGGCGGGGCGGTTCAGTCGTTCAAAGCCTCGCAGAGTTTTGCCGCTGGGCGGCAAAATAAGTTTAAATTCGTTTTCTCCGGCGGCGTGTACGTCGGGGAAAACACCTCTCGGCCTGCAAGTGTACGAATAGGCCGCCTTTTGGGGGCTATTCGTGCGCGTCATCAGGCCGCAATCTCTTCAAAAATTCTACCACGGGAATTTTTTGACTACCTCAGAGTTCGTCCTCCCGCGTCCGCTTGCCCAGCCGGATGTCCCGGATGTCGTAGGGCACGGTCTGGTACACGTTGTAATTCAGCCAGTTGGTGTACAGCAGATTGGCGCAGGAGCGCCAAGTGACTATCGGAGCCTGTGTGGGGTCGTCATTTGGAAAATAGTTTTTTGGCAGACGAATGGCAGAGCCTGTGGACACGTCCCGGTCGTATTCGTTTTTCAGGGTGTCCCGGTCGTACTCCGCATGGCCCATCAGGAAAATCTGACGGCCCCCGTCGGTTTTCACGGCATAGATTCCCGCCTCCGGCGACGAGGCCAGAATTTTCAGGGAGGGCACCGCCTCGATATCGGCCCGGTCCACAGTGGTATGGCGGGAGTGGGGGACCCAGAACACATCGTCAAAGCCCCGGAAAAGGATGAAGCCCTGCTCCTCCACGGTGTGGGGGAACACGCCGAAGAGCTTTTCCGGCAAGGGGCGCTTGGGAATGCCGTAGTGATAGTAAAGCCCCGCCTGCGCGCCCCAGCAGATGTGAAGGGTGGAGTGGACGTGCTCCTTGCTCCACTCCATGATTTCGCAAAGCTCCTGCCAGTAGTTCACCTCTTCAAAGGGCTTGTTTTCAACAGGTGCACCGGTGATAATCAGGCCGTCGAAGTCCCGGTCCCGCACCTCGTCAAAGGTCTTGTAAAAGGACAGCATGTGCTCCTGCGGCGTATTTTTGGGCACATGGCCCGACGGGGCGATCAGCTCCAGCTCAATCTGGAGCGGCGTATTGCCCAGAACTCGGGCCAACTGCGTCTCCGTCGCCACCTTATTGGGCATCAGATTCAGCAAAAGGATTTGCAGGGGGCGGATATCCTGCGTCATGGCGCGCTTTTCCGTCATGACGAAGATATTTTCCCGCGTCAGCGTACTGGTGGCGGGCAATTCGTTTGGTATTTTAATAGGCAAAGCCGGTGTCTCCTTTCAAGGTGCGGGAGGCGCTCACGCGCGCACCTGCTCCAGCGCCTGGGCGATATCTCCGATCAGGTCGTCCTTGCCCTCAAGGCCGCAGCTCATCCGCACAAGCCCGGCGGGAATCCCCGCCTCCTGAAGCTGCGCGTCCGTCATCTGGCGGTGGGTGGAGCTGGCGGGGTTCAGGCAGCAAGTGCGGGCATCCGCCACGTGGGTTTCGATGGCGGCAAGCTTCAAATGCTTCATAAACTCGCCGGCGGCGGCGCGTCCGCCCTTCAGCTCGAAGGAAACCACGCCGCAGGAGCCGTGGGGCAGGTATTTTTCCGACAAGGCATGATACTTGTCACTGCTTAAGCCGCAATAGCTGACGGAAGCAACCTTGGGATGCTTCGCCAGAAATTCCGCCACGGCCTGACCGTTCTCGCAGTGGCGGGCCATGCGGACATGGAGGCTCTCAAGGCCCAGATTCAGATAGAACGCGTGTTGGGGGGACTGGATGGACCCCAAATCCCGCATGAGCTGGGCAGTGCATTTGGTAATAAACGCGCCTTCCTTGCCAAACTTCTCCGCATAGGTGATGCCGTGATAGCTGTCGTCCGGGGTGCACAGGCCGGGGAACTTCTCAGCATGGGCCAGCCAGTCGAATTTGCCGGAGTCCACAATCGCCCCACCCACGGCCACGCCGTGGCCGTCCATATACTTGGTGGTGGAGTGGGTCACGATATCCGCGCCCCACTCGAAGGGACGGCAGTTGATGGGCGTGGGGAAGGTGTTGTCCACGATCAGGGGAACCCCGTAGCTGTGGGCCGCCTGCGCAAATTTCTCGATGTCCAGCACCGTCAGGGCCGGGTTTGCGATGGTTTCGCCGAACACGCACTTGGTGTTGGGCTTAAAGGCGGCGTTCAGCTCCTCCTCCGTACAATCCGGAGAGACGAAGGTGCACTCCACGCCCATTTTCGCCATGGTGACGGAAATGAGGTTGAAGGTGCCGCCGTAAATGCTGGAGGAGGAGACGATGTGGTCCCCGCAGGAGGCGATGTTGAACAGGGCATAGAAATTAGCCGCCTGACCGGAGGAGGTGAGCATGGCCGCCGTGCCGCCCTCCAGCGCGGCAATTTTTGCCGCCACATAATCGTTGGTGGGGTTTTGCAGCCGGGAATAAAAATAGCCGCTGGCTTCCAGATCAAAGAGCTTGCCCATGTCCTCGGAGGTGGCGTATTTAAAGGTGGTGGACTGGACGATGGGAATTTGCCGGGGCTCGCCGTTGCCGGGAGTGTAGCCCCCCTGGACGCAGACGGTTTCGATGTTTTGCTTGCTCATACTGAAGAACTCCTTTCTGTGTGACGCTTTGGGGCAAAAGAAAAAGACCCCCGCCTCAAAGCATCCTTTGAGACGAAAGCCACTCACTTCCGCGGTACCACTCAAATTGCGCGCCGTAAAACGCGCCTCTCACAGGCTCAAGCAAGCCCTCTGCCTTAACGCGGCGACACGGAAAGACCTGTCCCTTTGCGGGTTCGCCCTTTCGGCTCGGGAGCCATAGACACTGAAAACGGTTTCCCACCGGCTCGCACCAGCCGCCGGCTCTCTGAAAGGTCCGCGTCTTCGTCCTCTCCGTCACTGCCTTTTATATATTACACTCTATATTGGAGATAATTCTAACACGGTTTTTTTAAAAGTCAAGGCCCATTTCCTGCATCCAATCCTGCATCCAAAGCACTCCAAATTGCGGGGAAGCGGGGGTGGGCGCGGCCCGGCCCCGCTTTGCTGCCGGAGTGAAATCCTTGATTGACGGGGCGGCGCTGTTTGAAGTATAATAAAACGATTGAGTACTAAAGGAAAAAACGGAGGAGCCACCATGTGGATTGCGGAGAGCTGGCGGGATTATGAATTGCTGGACTGCGGCGGCGGAGAAAAGCTGGAGCGCTGGGACAGGCAGCTCTTGGTGCGTCCGGACCCTCAGGCCATCTGGGAGACGGACCGCGCCTATCCCGGCTGGAAAAAAGCAGACGGGCGGTATCTCCGCTCCCAAACCGGCGGCGGGCACTGGGAAAAGGGGAAGCTGCCGGAGAGCTGGCAGGTGCATTACGGGGAGTTGACCTTTCAGGTGAAGCCCATGAACTTTAAGCACACTGGCCTGTTCCCAGAGCAGGCGGTGAACTGGGATTTTGCCATGGAAAAAATTAAAAACGCGGGGCGGCCTATCCGGGTTTTGAACCTGTTTGCCTATACCGGCGGGGCCACGGTGGCCTGCGCCAAGGCGGGGGCCGAGGTGTGCCACGTGGACGCGGCGAAGGGGATGGTTGCCTGGGCGAAGGAAAACGCCCGGCTTTCCGGCCTTGCGGACGCGCCTATCCGCTGGATTGTGGACGACTGCGCCAAGTTTGTGGAGCGGGAAATCCGGCGTGGAAAAACCTACGATGCCATCATCATGGACCCTCCCAGCTATGGCAGGGGTCCCGGCGGCGAGGTTTGGAAGCTGGAGGAAAACCTGTACGGGTTTGTAAAGCTGTGTGCCGGGGCGCTGTCGGACAAGCCCCTGTTCGTGCTGATTAACTCCTATACCACGGGGCTTGCCCCGTCGGTGCTGGGGTATTTATTAGGGATTCTGGTGAAGGAGAAATACGGCGGCAAGTGCGCATGGGACGAGCTGGGCCTTCCCGTGACCAGAACCGGACTGTATCTTCCCTGCGGGGCCACCGGGCGCTGGTGCAGCGAATAAAGATTGGAAGTAAAAACATGTCGACGATTCTTGAGACGGAGCGGCTTCAATACCTCTATCCCGCCGTGGAAGAGGGGGAGCAGGCGGTGCGGGCCCTGCGGGGCGTGGACCTGAACATTGAAAAGGGCTCCTTTGTGGTGATTCTGGGGCACAACGGCTCCGGGAAATCTACGCTGGCAAAGACCTTTAACGCCATTCTTCTGCCCTCCGCGGGCCGGGTGCTGGTGGAGGGGATGGACACCGCCGACGAGGATCGGCTGCTGGACATCCGCCGCCGGGTTGGGATGGTGTTCCAAAATCCAGACAATCAGATTGTGTCCAACGTGGTGGAGGAGGACGTGGCCTTCGCGCCGGAAAATCTGGGCGTCCCCACGGCAGAAATCCGCAGCCGGGTGGACGAGGCTTTGGGCGCGGTGGGCATGGCGGACTTTGCCCAGCATGCGCCTCATCTTCTCTCCGGCGGACAGAAGCAGCGCATCGCCATCGCGGGGGTCATCGCCATGGAGCCGGACTGCATCGTTCTGGACGAGGCCACGGCTATGCTGGATCCCACGGGCCGGCGGGAGGTGATCTCCACCGCCCACCGGCTGAACCGGGAGAAGGGCATCACCGTGGTGCTCATCACCCACCACATGAACGAGGCGGAGGACGCGGACCGGGTGGTGGTGATGAACGAGGGAGAGCTTGCCATGGACGGCCCGCCCCGGGAGATTTTTGCCCGGGTGGCGGAGCTGAGAAGCCTGGGGCTGACCGCGCCGGACACCGTGGACCTGTTGGACCGGCTGCGACAGGACGGGCTTGACCTGCCGCTGGACGCGATTACCGTGGAGGAATGCGCAGACGCGGTGGCGGCGGCGCTGGGAGAAACAGGACAGGAAGGAACGGAGCATTGGAACCGATTTTAAAGGTCATCAATCTGACCCATACCTATGGGATTGGCACGCCCTTTCAGCGCAGTGCCGTGGAAAATATGAGCTTTGACGTGGCGGACGGCGAATTTTTGGGCGTCATCGGGCACACCGGCTCGGGAAAGTCCACCCTGATTCAGCATCTCAACGGGCTGCTGCGGCCCACCTCAGGGCAGATTCTGCTGGAGGGAAAGGACATCTGGGCCCAGCCGAAGAAAATCCGGGACGTGCGGTTTCGGGTGGGGCTGGTGTTTCAGTATCCGGAGTACCAGCTCTTTGAGGAGACGGTTTATAAGGACATCGCCTTCGGCCCCGCCAACATGGGCAGGACCGGGGACGCGCTGGACCGCTGCGTGCGGGAGGCCGCGCGGCTGGTGGGCATTCGGGACGACCAGTTGGAAAAGTCCCCCTTTGAGCTTTCCGGCGGGCAGAAGCGCCGGGTGGCGCTGGCAGGGGTGCTGGCCATGGAGCCGAGGGTCCTGATTCTGGACGAGCCCACGGCGGGGCTGGACCCCGCCGGGCGGGAAAATCTGCTGGCCAACATCCGGGACTATCACCGGAACAAAA
>JAEWML010000065.1 GCA_023393155.1 Bacillota bacterium | reverse complement strand
GTGCTGCTCCTTGCTGCGGTGCTCTCCGCGATGCCGTTCTCCGGGGCCGTGTTCGCCGCCGCCGTGGCGGTGCTCTCCGTGATGATGTTCTCCGCAGCCGTGCTCCCCGCAGGTGTGGGCGTGTTCCCCGTCGTGGTGGTGGCCGCAGGAAGCGTCGGGGTTATAGCGTAAGCTCCCGGCAAGCAGCGCCGCCGCGGCTTCGTCCGCATCGCCGGATACTCCGCCGTAAATCTGAATACCCGCCTCGGACAGGGCGGTTCGCGCCCCGCCGCCGATGCCGCCGCAGATCAGGGCGTCCACGCCCAGCCCCCGCAGAAAGCCTGCCAGCGCCCCGTGTCCGCTGCCGTTGGTATCCGCCACGGAGGAGCCGGTAATTTTTCCGTCCTCTGCGTCGTAGATTTTAAATTGCTTTGTTTGGCCAAAATGCTGAAAAATTTGGCCCTTTTCATAGGTGACTGCAATTTTTTTCATGATCATGCCTCCTGTTGATTGTTTGTCGGATTGACCGCAGCAGCCGCGGTGCCGGCCGCAGCCGCCAAAGCCGCAGGGAGCCTCCGCGCCGCTGCACAGACGGTAGTCGCCCCCCTCGATTTTCAGGGGAAGACCGTCCACCAGCGCGGACGCAATTTTTTTGCGGGCCGACGCGTAAATAAGCTGGGCCGAAGCGCGGGCAATCTCCATGTACGTGCCGCACTCCTCCTGAGAAAGCCCCTCCTTGTCAATGAGACGCACGGTTTCGTATTCGTCCACCGTCAGGATTACCGGCTGCTTTTGCGCCCCGCCGTCTATCGGAAGAAAGGCGGAGCTGGGCGGAAGGGAGCATACCCTTCTGCATTTTTTGGGTCGTGGCAAAGTAAGTTCCTCCATGTGCATTTTTGGTATATACCAATTAACTGCATTATATCGCGCTTCTGTAAAATGTCAAGCTTTATTTGGCATATACCATTAATTGTTTTTTAAATTTGTCTCTGATCTCTGCGAAAAATAGTATATCGGCACAAAACCGGCGTTACTTTTTGAGCGCCGGCGCCGTCTTATTAGCGTGAGAATAATAATCAGCATATCGCTGTGATATGAAAAGGGGCTGACAGGTGTGAAGCGGCATAGGCGTCCGGCAAAAAGGCATGTCTGGGGCAGGTGGGGAATCTCCGCCCTTGTGGCGGCGGTTTTGGTCTGCGGGCTGGGCATATGGAGGGTATCGGCCCACGGGAGGACGCCCCTTCCGGTTTTAATGTACCACCATGTGGTGGCGGACGGGACGGAGTGCAACGATATGACCGTCACCGAGAGCCGCTTGGAAAAGGATTTGTGCTGGCTGCGGGACCGCGGCTATCAATCGGTCCTGCCCCGGGAGCTGGCGGAAGGGGGCCCTCCGCCGGAAAAGCCCGTGCTGATTACCTTTGACGACGGATACCGCAGCAACTATGAGCTTTTATACCCGCTTTTGCAGAAATATCAGACGAAGGCGGTTATTTCCATCATTGTGGAGATGCCGGAGCTTCCGGCGGATAACTTCATCACATGGGACATGTGCAGGGAGATGGCCGGGTCGGGGCTGGTGGAGATTGGGTCCCACAGCTTTGCGCTTCACAATCTGGAGGACTTGGGGGGATGCTTTGATCCCGGCGGCGTCAACGGCATCCAGCGCAGGCCCGGTGAAGCTGACGAAGCGTTTCAGGCCCGGGTGCTGGACGATATCCAAAAGAGCTATGACTTGATTGAAGAAAAGGTGGGGCAGGCGCCCGCTTTTTTTGCGTATCCCTTCGGATTGAAGAAGCCGGACGCGGAGGAGCTTGTAAACCGGCTGTTTCCCGTCACGGCGGTGACGAAGCCGAAAATTGCCGATTTGAAACGGGGGCTTCACGATCTGCCCCGCATCACCGTAACGATGAACAGGGAGCTGTCCTCAGTTTTAAAATAGTCCGGAGTTTCAATGCCCATATAGGCAACGCCCCTCCGACGCAAAAGCGTCGGAGGGGCGTTTATCATATCTTCGGGGTGGGCCTGCGCTTGCGCGGGGAGCACGCCGGCAGGCGGCGTTCGCTTCTCGACTGGGCGGAAACTCCCCCAATCGGGGGTTACCCATCAGGCTGGGTGGAAATACCTTCAATCTGGGGAGCTTGTTTTTTGCTCTGTGCGGACGAGTTTTCTGATGGAATACCGAAAACTCCCCGCGAAATTCACGGCGGGCTGGCCTGATGTCCGGCGGGGCCAAACCGAGCGGGAGGGTTAACGCCCCAGCTCCACAAATTTGCGCAGCGGCGCTTCGCCCCGCAGGGCTTCCTCGCACTCCGCGATGAGCCGGTCCCTGTCCTGATTCAGGTTTCCCGCCAGCACCAGATAGTTGCTGGCGTGATTGGAGCGGAACACCGCCCCGGGGCAGTCGATATGCTCCAGAAGAAGCTTTGCCTCCCGAATCAACTCCATGGGCGTGGGAGTCACCAGCTCGCCGCTTGCAACCCAATCGGCCATGGGCGTGCCGGTATAGATGCGCAGGGTCAGCAGGGCAATAAAGTCGGGACCCATGGCATTCAAGGCTTTGGCGGTGTCGACGGCATGGGCCTGCCAGTCCCCGTTGGAGCCGGCAAGGCCGCTGATGGCGGTGACGGAGAGGGTCAGCCCGGCGGCCTTCAGCTTTTGGCCCGCCTCAATTTGCTGGGCAACCGTCACGCCCTTGTTGATTTTCTGAAGCAGCGCCTCGTTTCCCGTCTCAAGGCCGAGGTATGCAAAGTCCAGTCCCGCCTTGCGAAGGGCGGACAAATCCTCGGGGGACTTCCCCAGAATGCTCTTGGGGCTTGCATATGTGGAAATGCGGGTGCACTCGGGGAACAGCGCCCGGATATCCCCCAGAATCTCCAGCAGACGGTCCGTCGGGAGAATCAGCGCGTCTCCGTCGGCTAAGAAAAAGCGCTCCACCCGGGGATATTGGGCCCGGGCCCAGCGCAGGTCTTCCAGCACCTGCTCTCTCGGAGTAACGGAGAATTTCTTGTCCTTGTACATGTTGCAAAAGGCGCATTTGTTGTGGCTGCAGCCCACGGTTACCTGAATAATCAAGCTGTGAGCCTCGCTGGGGGGACGGTAGACGGTTCCGGAATAGTGCAGCATGGGGCCCTCCTTTTTAGCGTTGCTTCAAAAAATTACCACAGGCAAGTTTTAAAAGCTTTGAGGTTTGCTTAAAAGCTTTGCGGACTTTGCCGCCGAAGCGATAGAATCCATTAAATCATGTTATGCGCCGTGTGTAAATGGCTGAAAATTCCTTTTGGTCCGCAAGTGTGCGAAAGAACCGCCG
>JAEWML010000025.1 GCA_023393155.1 Bacillota bacterium | reverse complement strand
GAACCGGGTGGAGCTGTTTTCGGACGGCGTCGCCGCATATGCGATGGAGCGGGGAATTTTGCTGGAACCCCATGCCCTTACGCTTCCCGGACGCATGGCGAGGGGCCGCCCGGCTATTTCCCGGCTGGCGGAGTTTATAGAGGCCGGACTGACGTCCGACTGCCCGGTGGGGTTTTTGAACCTGCACCGGGGCCGGGAGAAGAACCTCCAAAGCTGGCACTGGGCCACGATTGTGGCGGCAGAGCTTGAGGATGACAGATTGTTGGTCACTGTCTCTGACGAGGGGCGGCAGCTTCAACTGGACTTGCGGCTGTGGTATCAGACCACCCCCATGCGCGGCGCTCTGGCGTATTTTGCGGAGCGCCCGGCCCCACATTCGGAGGCGAAAGACGACAAAAAGCAGTGAACGAGAAAAACGCGAAAGCAAACCGGAGGCTTTGCACCGCGCCGGACCGGAGCGGGAAGCAGACGCAACCACACAATAGGAGGCTGACATGAATCTTGCCGCGGCAGAGCAGATAGAATTGGAAATCCGGCGGCTTCTTCAGCGAAAGAGGCCCGTTCTGGTGGCGATTGACGGCCGGTGCGCGGCGGGGAAGACCACGCTGGCGGAGGAACTGCGGGAGCTGTGCGGCTGCGGTGTGGTTCACATGGACCACTTTTTCCTGCGGCCCGAGCAGCGCACGGAGGAGCGGCTGAACACGCCGGGCGGCAACGTGGACCGCGAGCGGGTTTTGCAGGAGGTGTTGCTGCCCCTCAGCCGGGAGGAAGAGGTTTCCTACCGTCCCTATGATTGCAAACTGCAAGCGCTTAAAGAGGCCGTTCAGGTAGTTCCCGGGCCGGTTACGGTGATTGAAGGGGCCTATGCCTGCCACCCGTCCCTGCGGGAATACTACGACCTGAAGGTGTTTTTGACGGTGGAGAAGGAAGAGCAGCTTCGCCGCATCCGGCGGCGCAACGGCCCGGAAGCGGCCATTCAGTTCCGGGAGCGGTGGATTCCGCTGGAGGAGCGGTATTTTGCGGTCTGCGGAGTTATGGACTGCTGCGACTTGCGGTTTGAAACCCACGGCGAGAAATAGACTGCCAGAGCGGAGCGTTCGTGGTTATCCGACTTGCGCCGCAGCGCTCCGGCTCCTGTCGGAGCGCCGGGAGGAGAGAGGAGCCGCCCGCGCACAGTTGCCCCCCATAGCGTTGGAGAAAACAGACAAAGCTGGCCGCCAGTTTTTGGCGGCCAGCTTGCCGTTTGCGGAGGGGAGCGCTTCCAAAACCTGCGGCAGGGGACTAAATCCGAATATGACGCTTTCTAAGAAACAAAGAAGACGGAAGGCAAGAGGGAGAGAGCGCGGAAAGGGAACCGAAAAGAGTGCGGAAAGAAAGCAAAAAGAAAAGGGCGCCTTGCTAACGCAAAGGCGCCCTTTCAAAGTGTGATAGTTGCAGGCTGATTGAGTTAAAAGGTGTAAACGTGGTGTAAAAAGCCTTTATTTCTACTCAAAAAGCCACAAATTTATTGTGCCGCAATGATCGTATCAGTCGATGGGTTTCATGGTGGGGAAGAGAATCACATCCCGGATGGTGTCCGCTCCGGTCAGAAGCATGGTCACACGGTCGATGCCGATGCCCATGCCGCCGGTGGGGGGCATGCCGTATTCCATGGCGGTGAGGAAATCCTCGTCCAGCATCTCCGCCTCGTCGTCGCCCCGCTCCCGCAGCTCCGCCTGCTTTTCAAAGCGCGTGCGCTGGTCAATGGGGTCGTTCAGCTCGGAATAGGCGTTGCCCATCTCACTGCGGCAGATGAAAAACTCGAACCGCTCTGTGAGCCGGGGGTCCTGAGGGCTGCGCTTGGTGAGGGGAGAAACCTCCACGGGGTACATGGTGATAAAGGTGGGCTGAATGAGATGCTCCTCCACCTTCTGATCAAAGCACTGGTACAGCGCGTTGCCCCAGGTTTTCTCGGCGCTGTCCGCCAGCTCCACGCCGATGGATTTTGCGGCGGCCACGGCCTCCGCGTCGTCGGTGATGGCCCCAAAGTCCACGCCGGCATACTGCTTTACTGCATCCACCATGGTCAGGCGGGGCCAGCCGGGGGTCAGGTCGATTTTCTCGCCCATCCACTCCGTTTCATAGGAGCCCAAAAGCTCCTTGGCGGCGGAGGAAACCAGCCCCTCGGCCACGTCCATCATCCCGTGGAAGTCCGTAAACGCCTGATACAGCTCCACGGTGGTAAACTCCGGGTTGTGCTTGGGATCCATGCCCTCGTTGCGAAAAATGCGGCCGATTTCGTACACCCGGTCCATTCCGCCCACAATCAGCCGCTTTAAGGGCAGCTCTGTGGCAATGCGCATGTACATGTCCAAATCCAGCGTGTTGTGGTGGGTGATGAAGGGGCGGGCGGACGCGCCGCCCGAGATGGTGTTCAAAACGGGCGTCTCCACCTCGATATAGCCCAGATCATCCAGATACCGGCGCAGGTGCTGAATGAATTTGGAGCGCAGAAGGAAGGCGCGCTTCACCTCGGGGTTCACAATCAGGTCCACATACCGCTGGCGGTAGCGCAGCTCCTTATCCGTCAGCCCGTGGAACTTCTCCGGCAAGGGCAGCAGCGCCTTTGACAAAAGCACAATGTCCTTGACCCGGACGCTCATCTCGCCCCGCTGGGTGCGGAACACCTCGCCGTCCACGCCCACGATGTCGCCGATGTCGTATTTTTTAAACGTCCGGTAAACTTCCTCGTCCATCTCGTCCTGCCGGGCGTAGAGCTGGATGCGGCCGTCCCGGTCCTGCAAGTCGCAGAAGCTGACCTTGCCCATGCCCCGCTTGCTCATGAGACGGCCCGCGACTTTCACGGATTGGCCCTCCATGGCGTCAAAATTGGCTTTAATCTGCTCGCTGGTGGCGTTCCAGTCGAACCGGGTCTGCCGGAAGGGGTCCTCGCCCGCAGCCTGAAGGGCCGCCAGCTTCTCCCGGCGGATTCTGGTCTGTTCGCCCAGATCCTGCTCGGGCTGGGGGGTTGTCTTCTGTTCAGCCATAGTTATCTCCTTACCGCTCGATTTTCTTCACCGTGTAAGATAGGCTCCCGCTGGGCGCGTCCACGGTGACGGTCTGCCCTTCCTTCTTGCCCATCAGGGCCTTGCCGAAGGGGGACTCCTCCGAAATGATCCCATTCATAGGGTCCGACTCCTGAGAGCCTACGATTTTATAGGCCACCGGCAGGATGTTTCCGTGTTCGTCTGCCACGGTCACCTTGCAGCCGATGGTCACGGCGTCGTTGTCCGCCGCGTTTTCGTCCACCACCACGGCGTGCTGCAAAATCTCCTCCAGCTCCGCGATGCGGGAGTACAGCTTACCCTGCTCGTTTTTCGCTTCGTCGTATTCGCTGTTCTCGCTGAGATCGCCAAAGCCCCGGGCAATTTTAATCTGCTCCGCAACCTCGTCGCTGCGAGTGGTTTTCAAAAAATTCAGCTCGGTTTGCAGCTCGTCCAGGCGGGCTTGGCTCATTCTGTATTCGTTGCTCATCGCTCATAAGTCCTTTCTGCGTCCTCTATATTTTCCTTATGGGTGTCCATAAAAACTCCAGCTTAGTCATGACACAACATTATAGATTTTTCCAACCACAATGTCAAGCGCTTCTGCCGGGAACCCCGGTTTGAAAAACGTCTGCGGGGCGGTTATTTTCCGCCCCGCAGCTCCCGTATCGCCGCCGCCAGCAGCCCCGCAGCGGGAGGGGCCAGCCAGAGGTTGCCCCGGCTTTCCCGCATCAGCCACACAAGTCCGCAAAGCAAAAGTGCCGCGCATAAAACCCCCGCGATCCGTGCCGTCAGTTCTCCCACCGTCGGGCCGAAGCGCCAGGCGATTAAAAGCTCCAGCGCCTGCCCGCCGTCCAGCGGGCGGATAGGCAAAAGGTTAAAAGCGCCCAGAGCCAGATGGGCGCCCGCGGCGGCGTAAAGCTCCGGACGCCGGGCGGCAAGAGAAATCAGCGCGGCGGCGCACAGGAGATTTACAAAAGGACCCGCCAGCAGGGAGGACAGTTCCTTTCCGTAGCTAAGTCCGCTGCGATCCGCCTCCATCATCGCGCCCAGCAGCCCGATGCGCACGCGGCCCACAGGCGCGCCCCAAAGGCGCAAAACAAAAAAATGTCCCAATTCATGCATTGTCGCCGCAAATAAAATCAACAACAGGGGCTTTAGTCCGCTCTCCAGGGCAAACCACGCCGTAAGCAGCAGAAAGCCGCCGGAGACGCGCACCGGGCTGCTAGGGCAGCGAAACATAATAGATGGGGTCCAGATAGGTGGTTCCGGAGTGAAGCTCAAAATGCAGATGGGGGCCAGTGGCTTCTCCGGTCTGGCCTACCGCCGCAATTTTATCCCCTTCCTTCACCTGCGCGCCGGAGGAGGCGTAAATACGGCTGCAATGGGCGTACAGCGTGGAAAAGCCGCCGTCGTGGGAAACGATGGCGTATTTGCCGTAGCTGCTGCTTTCACCCACTGCCGTCACCGTTCCGTCGGCAAAGGCGGAGATGGGCGTGCCCTCATCCGCAGCGATGTCCAGGCCGTAGTGGAACTTTTCGTCCCCCTCGATGGGGTGCTCCCGATAACCGAAATCCGACGACAGAGTTCCCATCACAGGTGTGCAGTAATCAAAGCCCAGCACCTTTTGCTCCAGACTTACGTTGTCGGGCAGCGTTTGATTGGAATATAGTACATAGGAAAGGCGCTGGGTGCCGGCTATGGTCTGCTGCGGATTGGCGTCCGCCTTTGCCGCCGTTTCGCCGGGAGAAGAAGCCGCAGGCGGATTCTCCGCCACAGGGCTGGCCTCCGGTGTTTTTTCCATGGGCGGGGCGGTGAGCCAGCCGTTGCTGGCGGAAAGGCGGCTGTGAATCAGGGAAGCTCCCGCTGCCGAAACTGCCACGCTGGTTGCCGGGTCGTCTTCCACCGCTTTGTCCGTCTGAGTTCCGGGCGCGCCGGTGGGAATCGCATCGTCGTCCTCCGGGCGGAAGACGGACTGATACAGGTCTTCCCAGCCCTCGGACGCATTGCCGGAGAATACCCGGCCCACGGCGGAAAATACCTCCGTCACATCCACGCTGCGCGAAAGAGCGCCGCCCACATGGCGGCTGAGCCACTGGCTGCGGTCAGGCAGCAGCAGCTTCACCGCCACCAGCAGCACAAATACCGTACCGCAAACCAAAAACTGGACCAGACGTCGCTTTTCCGCTGCGGATAACGGCTGTGAAGTCTTCCGCCGCTTTGTGCGATACCCTGTCCGATTACCGTAGAGTTGATTGATCTTCTGTCCGGACTGTCGCGACGTCATCCGTCCCGCCTCCCCTCGCATTTTTCTTACTCTATGCATATTTGGGGAAGAGTATGAACAATTTCCCTTGACAAAGGGATGGATTTTTCCTATAATACAATCTGTTGCAGTAGGCTGCCGCGGCTGTGCGTGGTAGCTTGGGGTGTGCTGAAAATCAAATATCCGGGTGTAGCGCAGTTGGT
>JAEWML010000058.1 GCA_023393155.1 Bacillota bacterium | reverse complement strand
ATTTTTTACTGGATTCGGACGAAGCTCCCTGTAAAGGGAATAAGTGCCTCGCTTGGCGCATAATGAAAGCTGCGCGCGGCAAAATTTCAGCGCGGAATATCAAAAGGTTTTGCCGTTAAAGCAAATTTAATATTCTTTACGAAGTTTTTACAGTTTTCTAAAGCAAAACAAAAAAACGTCTTGCGACTGTTTGAATCCCTTGACGAATAACCGCAATTTAAGTACAATAAATGCGCAGAATGTACATGGATTGTGTACTTTATATCCCGGCGGCGGTGCTGTCCATTGGCATCATCTGCTTTATCCTCAGACGGGATTCCATCCTACTAGAGAACAATGTGGCTTAGACCATCGGCTCCGCCGGTGAGCCCGTGGCCGCGGGCGCGATTTTCACGCTGCCGGCTTTGTTCATGTGGGCCGCAGAGGGCGTGTGCGACACGCCCGCTCTCTTTGAGATCGGCCTGATCGCCCTGATGGGCGGCATTTTGGCGTGCTGTTCATGGTGGCCCCGCGCATCGCCCTGATCGTGAAGGAGCACGGCACGCTGGCGTATCCCGCGGGCCGGGCCTGTGCTGAGGTTCTGATTGCCGGCGAGATCATCGGCTGCATGAGAAGGCCAAAAACGACGCGGTTCAGTCTGGCGTGCTCTATACCTCCGGGCGCATCGCGGGAGAGGGCATCGTGGATATCCTTATGGCCAGCAGTATATCGAGCCCGCGGACAGGGGGCGCTACCGCCTGAGACGGTGAGAGGCCCCTCCCTTTGCCGCCGGCGGAGCGGCTTAAATAGCGCGCAAAATGACCGATTTGCTTCATGTCCGTTTTACACCTTGCGCGATAGGAAAGGAATGGTTACGTATGGCAGTTTTGGATCAGTTGGAGCCGAAAAAGGTATTTCAATTCTTTGAGGAGTTGTGCGCGATTCCCCACGGCTCCGGCAATACGAAGGCGGTGAGCGACTGGTGCGCGGACTTTGCGAAAGAGCGGGGCCTTGAGTACCACCAAGACGCGGCCAACAATATCATCATCATCAAGGAGGCCGCCCCCGGCTACGAAAAGGCGGAGCCGGTCATTCTCCAGGGGCACCTGGATATGGTGTGCGAACAGGACCCCCACTGCGTCAAGGATTTGGCGCGGGAGGGGCTGGACCTGACGGTGGAGGGAGACTGGATTTTGGCGAAGGGAACCACTTTGGGCGGCGACGACGGCATCGCCGTGGCCATTATGCTGGCGTTGCTGGACACGGACGACGTGAAGCACCCCCGCCTGGAGGCGGTGTTCACCGTGGATGAGGAAATCGGGATGCTGGGCGCGGCCGCGCTGGACGCGTCGCCCCTGAAAGGCCGCAGGCTTTTGAATCTGGACTCTGAGGCCGAGGGGGTGTTTACCGTAGGCTGTGCGGGGGGCTGCATGGCCAAATGTACGCTTCCCGTCCGCAGGAGCGCCTTTGCAGGGACGCCTCTTACCGTCACGGTGAGCGGCCTTGCGGGCGGACATTCCGGGCAGGAGATTGATAAGGGCCGGGGAAACGCCAACCTGCTGATGGGCCGCGCGCTGCTGGCCATGGGCCGGGCAACGGATGTGCGCCTTGGGGCGGTGGGTGGCGGGTTGAAGGACAACGCCATCCCTAGAGAAACCACGGCCACCGTAGTGGCGGCGGACGGGGAAGCCGCCCGGGCCGCCGTGGAGCGGCTTGCCGGAGAGTTGAAAAACGAGTACCGGCTAACAGACAAGGACATTGCTTTGACAGTAGCTGCCGCCCAATTGGAGGGCGTACCGATGGATGCGGAGTCCACCGCCCGGTGCCTGTGCTTTCTCGCCTGCGCGCCAAACGGCGTGCAGGTTATGAGCGCCGAAATTTCGGAGCTGGTGCAGACCTCACTGAATCTGGGGATTCTGGCTGTCCGGGAGGAGGCCATGGAAGCGTCCTTCTGCGTACGCAGCAGCGTGGGAAGCCAGAAGGAGATGCTGAAGGAGCGTCTTAATTGCCTGACGGCGATGCTCGGCGGGAATACGGAATTTACCGGCGAGTACGACGCGTGGGAGTATCGCGCGGAGTCCCCGCTGCGGGAGCTGCTGACGGAGGTCTTCCGGGACCTGTACGGCAAGGCCCCGGCGATTGAGGCGATTCACGCGGGGGTGGAGTGCGGCCTGTTCTGCGGCAAGCTGCCGGGGCTGGACTGCGTATCCGTTGGCCCGGACCTGAAGGACATCCACACGCCCCGGGAGCGGATGAGCGTTTCCTCCACCCGGCGGCTTTGGGAATTTGTCGTTGAGGTGCTGGAGCGGGCCAAATAAGCGCGTCCGGCTCCTGTTAATAGCTTTTTCGGAGAAAAAGTCGGATGGGAAACAGGGATTAAAACGAAAGAGGACCGGCCATAGGCCGGTCCTCTTTTTGCGTTTGTTGTGCCGGAATGCCTGCCCCAGTGGGAATGACGCGAAAGAGCAGTCCACGCGTTTAGAAATTCCGGGGCGGATTCCCCCGCGTCTGTTCACCGTTGCTGCCTATATCTGACACGCTTACCGTGCTTTTTGCGGGCGTGCACTTGCGCCCAATTCTCGCCAGCGGATTAGGCCCGCACGGCCCAGCGCAGCTTGGCAGACCGCGCCCGGGGATTTTGAAAGCATTCCTGCGCAGAGGGGCGGAGCACCTCATCCGCCACCGCGCTGAAAGCGCCCTCCCGCAGGTGCTGGCGAAAGGCCTTTTTTACCATCCGGTCCTCACCGGAGTGAAAGGTCAGAATAGCCACGCGCCCGCCGGGCTTTAAAACGCCGGGGAGCTTTTCAAGAAAGCTGTACAGCGCCTCAAATTCGCCGTTCACGTCGATGCGCAGGGCCTGAAATGTCCGCTGACAGGATTTTTTAACCTCTTCCTCCCGCTCTCCGGCGGGGAGGAAGGAGAGGGCCTGACCAACCAATTCCGCAAGGCGCTTTGTGGTGTCCACCGCCCCGCCCCGGCGCAGCTCTCCCAACACCGTCCGCGCGATACGGGCGGCGTGGGGCTCGTCGGCATTTTCCTCCAGCAGGGCGGTCAGCTCTTCCTCGTCCAGCTCCCGCAGGCGCTGGGCGGCGGAAATACCCGAGGTGGGGTCAAGACGGAGGTCCAGCGGGCCGTCGTATTTAAAGGTGAAACCCCGGGCGGGGTCGTCAATCTGCATGGAAGAAACGCCCAAATCTGCCAGCGCAAAGTCGAAGAGAACGCCGGGGGCCACCCCGTCCAACTGGGAGAAATTCATTCGCCGGAGGGTGAAAAGCTCCGGGCCAAAGCCCGCTGCTTCCAGCCGCAGGCGGGTTTTTTCGGACTCAATGGGGTCCACGTCGGTGGCGTACAGATGTCCCCGGCCCTGGAGCTGCTCCAGAATTTTTCGGGAGTGGCCGCCATAGCCCAGCGTTGCGTCCAGTCCGGTCTGTCCGGGCTGAACGTTCAGAAAGTCCAGAATTTCCTCCACCATGATGGGAATGTGCATCCCGGCGGGGGTTTTCCCGCTTTGGAGCACCTTTTCCACGTCGCCGCCGTATTTTTCCGGGTTCAGCTCCTTGTATTTTTCCCGAAAGCTCCGGGGATGGGTGCCCTGATAGCGCGGGCGGCGCTTATGTTCCTGTTCCATGGCGCGGCTCCTTGTTTGTCTTTTAGGCCGGCGGCCCGCAGCCCGCCAACCTGCGCCGGTTCCGGAAAAACAGTTCGGAACGGCTGTATCGGAGCTATCATAGCACAGAACCGGCAAAAAGAGAAGGGCAAACCGATGCGCCGGGGAATTTTCAAAAAACAGAGGGTGCCGAGCCGGCGGGGCTTTGGCGCGGTGCGCACTTGTTTCTTCCGTGAAAATAAGCTATACTGTCCCTATCATTCAATCAGTATGTGAGGCTTAACCATGGAACTGTCTATTTCCCACCCTGAACTGCTGACCATTGCGGACGAAGAGCCGGGCCGTTCGTTTTTCGGCGGCGCACAGGAGTGGTATTCCACCGAGTGGAGCCGCAGGGCGGGCTGTGGGCCTACCTGCGCGTCCAATATTCTGGCGTATTTGTCCTTGACGCGTCCTGCGCTGTTGCCCCTGTACGGCTATGAAAGCATGGGCCGCGCCGATTTTTCCCGGCACATGGAGGATGTATACCCGCATCTTACCCCCGGAAGCGCCGGGTTGAACCGGGT
>JAEWML010000200.1 GCA_023393155.1 Bacillota bacterium | reverse complement strand
CAGTCCTTTTCCTCCTCCGGCTCTTCCTACACCTATCAGGACCCCGTTACCGGCGAATATCTGGACGGCAGCACATCCGGCGTCTTTTACGAGACGGTGCCGCTGCCTGCGGCTGTTGGCCCGGAGGTTTGGCTAAAGCCGGTTTTTACCCGGAGTACGGACCTTTCCGTTCCTGTGAAGGTTCCCATCAGATAAAAGGCAGCATAAAAAAGGAACGCTTTGAAACAGGCGTTCCTTTTTTCGGGTTGCGCATCCCGCTGTGATTTGCTATAATAATTTTGATTGTGCGAAAGGGGGGCGCTATGCGGATTCTGGGAATTGACCCCGGCGTGGCTACCATTGGCTTCGGGCTGGTGGAAGCGGACCGGGGCAGCGCGCGCATGGTGACCTACGGCACCGTCACCACCCCTGCGGGCCTGCCGCTTTCTCGGCGGCTCTTTCAGATTTCCGGCGACATGGAGGACTTAATCGGCAAGTTGAAGCCGGAGGTGATTGCCGTGGAGGAACTGTTTTTCAACAACAACATTACCACCGGAATCGCCGTGGCCCATGGCCGGGGCGTCATTTTGCTGTCGGCTGAGAAATGCGGCGTGCCGCTGTTCGAGTACACGCCCTCACAGGTGAAAATGGCCGTAGTGGGGTATGGCAAGGCGGAGAAGCGTCAGGTAATGGATATGACCCGGAGGCTTCTGAACCTGAAATCTGTTCCTCGTCCCGACGATGCGGCAGACGCGCTGGCGTTGGCTCTTTGTCATGCAAGGAGTTTTACTTCACGGCTTCCTCAGATGAACGGCGTAAAGGAGACAATCTGAACGATAAGATGCGGGGCACAGCCTGTATTTGAACGAAGGATAGGAGGAATCCTGTGTTTTACTATCTGAACGGCATTGTTGCCGAGGTGCAGCCTCATCTGGCGGTAATCGACTGCGGCGGTGTGGGCTACGCCTGCGCCACCACGGGGCACACGCTGGCAGGCCTGAAAAAAGGAGAAAAGGCCAAGCTGTACACCCATTTTCATGTGGCGGAGAACGCCTTTGGGCTGTACGGTTTCGGGAGCCTTGCGGAGCTTGGCAGCTTCAAACTGCTCATCGGTGTGTCCGGCGTGGGACCCAAGGCGGCGTTGGCAATTTTATCCGTTTCCACCCCGGAAACACTGACTATGTCCGTCATCACCGGGGACGAAAAGGCCCTGACGGCGGCCCCCGGTATCGGGAAAAAAATTGCACAGCGCATTATTTTGGAGCTGAAAGATAAAATGAGTAAAGAGAGCGCTGCCAACGGCTTCGCTCTGGGCACAGGGGGCGGCACCGTCAGCGCCGATCTAACCAGCAAAACGATGGAAGCCGCCGCCGCCCTGAGTGTGCTGGGCTACTCCACGGCGGAAACGGCTGCGGCGCTGAAGGGCGTGGACACGCAAAACCTTCCGCTGGAGGAGATTATCCGGGCCTGCCTGAAAAAAATGGCGCGGTAAGCAGGGAGCCTTTGGCGTACCTGAGATGCCCGGATATTACATTTTAGGGAAGCTCGCTTCCCGCACAAAAAAAGGAAAACGATTGAAGCGATGCGATACGCACTGCGCTTTTAAAGAGGAAGCGCGGCTGCACGCCGCCGCTTATGCTGGAAAGGAGAACGGCTATGGCAAAATATGAGCGTCGGTTTCAGGGGGAGTTTGACAGCTCGCTGAACGCCCTGCACGCCGGAATTTTAAGCGGCAGCGCGTCCGCCACCTACGAGGACGGCAGCGACTATGCCGCTGCCGACGTGCGCTGCGCCGTGCGGGTTTACGAGCGGTACAGCTATACCGGGGGAAACCGGGTCAGCCTGAATCTGACCCTGATGGGCTACGGAACGGATTTGTTCCTCACCGTAATTACCTCCGGCGGGAGCCAGGCCATGTTTTTTAAGCTCAACACCTTGGGAGAGGAAGCGTTTCTGGATACCGTACGTGATATAGCGGAATCTCTGTAAAGTAAACATACTGCACAGAGGAACGCGCCTGATTTGGGGGAAGTGAGCAGTTGAGCATTGACTTTGGAAGCGACATTTACGAAGAGCCCATCGTTGCCAAAACCTTTCTTGAAGAGGATGGCGGCGAAATTTCCCTGCGTCCCCGGGCGCTGCGGGACTACATAGGGCAGGAAAAGGCCAAGGAGAATCTGAGCGTGTTTATCGCCGCCGCCAAGCAGAGGACGGAGCCGCTGGACCATGTGCTGCTTCACGGTCCTCCGGGCCTTGGCAAGACCACGCTGGCGGGAATCATCGCGGGGGAGATGGGGGTCAACATCCGCATTACTTCCGGTCCCGCCATTGAAAAGCCGGGAGATTTGGCGGCGCTTTTGACTAATCTTTCTGAGAACGACATTCTGTTTGTGGATGAAATTCACCGGCTGAACCGGGCCGTGGAGGAAATTTTGTACCCGGCCATGGAGGACTATGCGCTGGACATTATCGTGGGCAAAGGCCCCTCCGCAAACTCCATCCGTCTGGACCTGCCCCGGTTTACCCTGATCGGGGCCACCACCCGGGCAGGCCAGCTTTCCGCGCCCCTGCGGGACCGCTTCGGCGTGACGCTGCGGCTGGAGCTGTATTCTTCGGAGGAGCTGGCCCTGATAGTCACGCGCAGCGCCGGTATTTTAAATGTTCCCATTGAGGACTCGGGCGCGTTTGAGATTGCCAAGCGCAGCCGGGGAACGCCCCGGATTGCCAACCGGATGCTCCGCCGGGTGCGGGATTTCGCACAGGTGAAGGCGGACGGCGTCATTACCAAGGCGGTTGCGGATCACGCGTTAAACGCGTTGGAGGTGGACTATCTGGGCCTTGACTCTGTGGACCGGCGGATGCTTTCCTCCATTATTGACAACTACGGCGGCGGACCAGTGGGTCTGGAGACACTGGCAGCCACCATCGGGGAGGAGTCCGTGACGCTGGAAGACGTTTACGAGCCGTATTTGATGCAGTTGGGCTTTCTCACCCGCACGCCCCGGGGCCGCTGCGTAACCCACCGTGCGTATTCCCATCTGGGGCTGAGCGTCCCCGGCGGGACGGAGCAGCCGGAGCAGCTCTCCTTTTGATTTTTGAATAGAACGAGGTATGTGATATGGGCAAACTCTTTGGGACCGACGGAATCCGCGGCGTGGTGGGGGAAACCCTTACGGCGCAGGAGGCGTTTCGCGTGGGTCAGGCCGTTGCCGCCGTGCTGACGGAGGATTTGGGCCGCCGCCCCGTGGTTTTGATCGGTAAAGATACCCGCGTTTCCTCCGACATGCTGGAATCTGCCCTGATGGCTGGCATCTGCGACGTGGGCGGCGACGTGAAGCCGCTGGGGACCATCCCCACCCCCGCCGTGGCGTATCTGACGGTGCGGGAGCGGGGCGACGCGGGGATTGTAATTTCCGCGTCCCACAATCCTTACGAGCACAACGGAATCAAGGTGTTCAACGCGCAGGGCTACAAGCTCTCCGACGAGGTGGAGCTGCGGGTAGAGGAGAAGATTTTGTCCGACAGGCCCATCAAGTCCCGCACCCGGGACGAAATCGGACGCCGGCACCACGGAATGCGCCAGCTAAAGCGGGACTACATAGATTTTGTGGCAGGTACGGTTGAGAGCGACCTTGCTGGGCTGCGCATTCTGGCGGACTGTGCCAACGGCGCGGCCAGCGCCACCGCGCCGGAGCTG
>JAEWML010000162.1 GCA_023393155.1 Bacillota bacterium | reverse complement strand
GGCGTACCATGCGTCCGCGGCCACATCACTGAATCCTGCGGACTGTTCCGCCGCAGGCTTTCCCTCCATACGCCACAGCACCGACACCAGCATGGCCCGGGTCATAGACGCGTTGGGAGAGAAAGCGGTGTCGCCGGTTCCCTGGAACAGGCCGGAAACTGCGGCGAACTCCACCGCGTCCGCGCACCAGGCTGTGCTTGCCACGTCTTCAAAGGGGCTTTCCCACTTTTCCTGCGCCAGCACCACATATTTGGACAGGTGAGACGTGGAATACGTAACCGTGTTGTCGTCCCCGTTGTAGCTGCCGGTCATCAGGATCAGCCGGCCCCGGCTGTTGAGGTAATACACCCGGGCTGTCTCCCCGCTTTTCACCGTTCCTGCCGGAACGGTGATCGCCGCGCTTCCGCCGCCAAGGCGGGTAATACTTTGACTTCCGGCGGACATGCTCACCTCAACCACCGCGCCGCCGGAAACCAGCTTCTGCTGGTCTGCGGTCAGTAATGTAACGCTTACCTGCTTTACAGTCACCGTTACGCTGGCATTGGAGCCCGCCTGCCGCACCGCGCTGCTCAGCGCCGCCGCGTTCAGCTCCACGGTTCCCACCGGGGTATTTACGGACAGCACGGCAATGGATGCGTCCACGGCGCTGGAAATGGATGCTGTGGGAATGCTGGTCCGAACCTCCGTGGCTGTCGAGGGCGCGTTGACCTTAATTTCCAGACCCGCGGAGGTTCCCGCCTCCTCGGCGGCCTTCAGCGCTTTGGCCAGCGTGTCCACCATGGCGGCGGACGTCACCGTCGCCGTGCTGACGGTTCCATTGGTGGTGGGGGTGATCTCCATGGCGGTCACGGTGGGCTTTTGGGCTTCCGGCGTACTGATGACAGGCGCGTTCGGATTCGCCTTTGCCACGGTAAACGCCTTTGTCGCACCGCTCCACGTCACCTGAAACTTCTCATTGTTTACGGTGAGCGTCTGCGTCTCCATGGGAAGATAAAAATACAAATTTTTATCGCTGCCGTCGTATCCGAAATTGCTGACGGTGGAGGTCGTGCTCTCCGTATAACGGTGCTCGTGGAGGCCGCCGCTGTAAGTAAACCCGGTGCTGCCGGATACATCGAATCCGTTTGCCCGCTTGGAAAGCATGCTTGTGTCAAAAACCAGGCGGCTCACGGCCTTGGTATCGCTTCCGTTCCGCTTGGTGGCCGTGACAAGCGTGTCGTCCACCGTCTGGGTGGCGCTGTCGCTGTTGAGCTTCAGGGAATTGTCCGTCCGGACTGCCTTGAAGCTGCCCCCGGAGACATAGAGGGTTCCGGCCGATCCGCTTCTGTCGCCGCCGTAACCGATGGCGGAGCCAAGGAAATCGGAGATAATCGTCAGGTTGCCGTTCTGCAAATAAACCGGACCTGCGCCCTTTCCCTGCTTGCTTGCGCCGATAGCCGCGCCGTTTGCTTTGTTGATCAGCACCACCGTGCCGCCGGTAATGTAGACCGGGTCGTTTTTTACGCCGCCCAGCAAAGAGTC
Organism: Bacillota bacterium; assembly: GCA_023393155.1. Lineage (GTDB taxonomy): Bacteria > Bacillota > Clostridia > Oscillospirales > Oscillospiraceae > Oscillibacter. The sequence goes on along the minus strand of JAEWML010000162.1, from coordinate 4,618 downwards.
ACCTCCCACCAGAGGCCCGGTCTTGGAGCCCTTGATAAATATGTCCGCTCCTCCAAACGTGATGGTTCCACAGGCTTCATAGCTGTTGCCCCCGATGCCCGCGCCCTGAGAGTATTTGTACAGATACAGGGTCCCCGAGCCGCCGATGAACAGGTCCGCGCCCTTTGGCACATGGATGCCCGCGCCCTGCACATACTCCTGCGTTTCCAGAAGGCTTTCCCCTTCAACGCTGAGCTGATTGCCCTTGCCCGTAAAGTTGAGGATATTCAGCCCAAAATTCACGTCTCCGGACGCCGTCCCCCGGCCCACATTGTTGTTGATCCAAAGGTCCCGGAGGATCAGGTTCGCTCCGGCAACGCTGCAATCAACGGTGAGGTCCGAAAATTTGGATTCCAGACTGCTGATGCCGCTGCCCGCCAGCGTGACCGGCTCTTTGGTCATCACCACAATGGTCCCCGTGGCTCCGCTTTGAATGGTATAGGTTCCGCCGGAGGTAATCGTGGAGCCGCCGGAGATCACTCCGGGGGTAACGGGGGTGACAGCGCCTGTCTGCTCAAGGGTGATGGAAACGCTCAGCACCGCCCGGTCTCCCAGACGGACGGGGCCGGACTGTGTCTTCATGCCGCTCTTGCTGACGGAATATGTGTACTCGGATTTCTTCACCAGCTCATAGCGGTAAACGCCGCCCGCCGCATTCGAGGTGGGCAGAGGGCTCTGCACCGCGTTGGACGCGTCCTTAACTACCACGACCGCATCCGCGGGCGTGACCGTGAGGGTAAAAATTCCGGTGGTTTGTCCCGGAACGACGGTGTAAAATCCCTCGCTGTCCGGAACGGAGCTGAACTCATAGTCCTCTCGGAGCATGATAGGCTCCGCTGCGCCATCAGGCCAGACCTTGTCGCCCGCCTTAGGCTTAAAGAGGCCGTCATAAACCTGAATGATTCCTTTGCGTCCGCCATTGGCATGCAGCGGACTTCCGTCCGCGCTGATATAGGTTCCGCTGCCAATCGTAATCTCTCCGTACTGCGAATATACGGCCGCATAGCTGTTGTTCTGGCCATTTCCCGTCATGGTCACGGTGCAGTCGGTCATGCTCCGGATTTTCGCGGTGTATTCCTCGGTCCCGCCGCCGCCCGCCATTCCAGCCGCCTGAATCGCACCCGTGACGGTGCAGTTGCTGATGCTCTCCGCGATGCCGCCGATGATGACGTTTCCATTGACGGTGCAGTGATTCAAAAGCTCAAGCCCGCTCTCCCTGAATAGCTTCAGGCTATCGCGGTCACCCCCGGGCCTGCTTGGATCGCAGTTGATGGTGCAGTCGCGGATTGCCGTTATCTTTCCCTTCACGCTGACCAGACCGTGCAGAGCCGACGCTCTATACAGCGAGATCGTCCCTCCGGCGGCGCCGCTGACAATGGAGACGCCCTCCGTCCCGGCGGGAACCTCAAGGGTATTGACAGAAAGGGTGCGCCCGTTCAGGTCAAGGGTCACGTTGTTTTGACTCAGCGTGACAGTCGTTGCGCTATGGTCGCGCAGCAGCTTCACCGTGTCCCCGCTTGCCGCGGCGGCAAGCGCTTCGTTCAGCGTGTAATATTCCGCTTCGCCGATGCCTGCGGCCTTGCCCTCCACCACCCTTACGGGATAGGACGCGGTATATCCGCCGTCCGCCGTGGTTGCGGTTATAGTGGCGTCTCCCGCCGCCACGCCGGTGACCACGCCCGTCCCGGGGTCCACGGCGGCAATCTCCGTTGCACTGCTGCTCCACGTAACCATCTGGTTCAGCGCCGTGGCGGGGCTGATTGTGTATATTTTTGAAGGAATCGTCCCGCCAACGCTGACGTCTGCCGTTTCCTCGTCCCAGAGCGTGATTCCCGAAACGCCCGGCGTCACGGTGAGTACGCACTCGGCAAATACGCCGCTGCCGTCCGCGGCTTCGGCCCTGATGGTGGTCTCTCCCTCTTTCAGGAGCGTCGCCAATCCGCTGCTGTTCAAGGTGGCTATTTTATTGTCCGAGCTTGTCCAGTACAGATCCTGATACTGTGCGTTCGCGGGCAGCACGCCCACAGTAAACTGCACCGTATGATCATTAAATGCAGCCGTCTGTGTGGCAGGAAGTCCGGTAATTTCCGAAATTTTTATAATTCCGCTGGGATCGCCCAGAAAAAAATAGTCGCTTAAAAATGAAGGCAGGCTGCGGGCTTCCGGGGTTTTACTACTGGTGCTATTCCCTATCCACACCGTATAGTCGGTGGTTTGTCCCGCTCCAATTGAAAAGGAGTAGCGCCCCGGTGCGGAATTATCCTTAATTGCAAATTGAAGGGTAAAGAGTGGCCCAGCTTTTTTAAATCCCCTCGACCCGTTGGCTACCGGCGCAAATGTCACGTTTACGTTTGAAGCGCTGTCTGTTACAGTTAGACCCATATTGCCATACGTCCAATCTCCGTTCAGGCAATTGCCGTATGTCAAAACACCGCTGTCATACCCAATGTTAATATTTAATTCCCGAAGAGGTCTGCTGCTTGCAATGGAACTCAGTCCAAAGGTGAGCGAAACCGTGTTTCCCTCCACCGCTGTCTCCGCCGTAAAGACCTCATTTCCCGACGACACCATCGTCGTGGCCGACGCCGTAAGAGGCTCGAACACAAGCAGGGAAAGTGTCAAGACCAACGCCATGGCCAGGGAAAGGCTCTTTTTCATCCAAGTTTTCATACACACTGCTCCATGGTAGATTTTTTGCGCCGGGGCATCAGGGCGTTCCCTGATGCCCCGGCGGATGACCGTTTAGGCAAAAATGGGATAGCCGCTATTTTCGCTGGGGTCGATGGTCCAGATGCTGTAATCCCCGCCGCTCTGGGCGCTGACCCATCCGTTCAGGTCGCTCAAAAGGCCGGAAGCCGAGCTGAACGAAACGGTTGCGGGGCTGCCCGAGACAAGATGCCCCACCGGGGTGGAGGAGCCTTCATAGCGCAGGGCGTCGTTGGTGAGGGAGCTGCTCATCTCGCCGATCAGCTCTCCTGCGTAGGCGGAGCCGGTGATATTGCCAATGTTATAGCAGTTGCGCATAGAGCCCTTCTGGAAAGCCGCGATGCCGCCCGCAATGCCGCCGGTGACCGTACCGTTGTTATAGCTGTTGCTGATGCCGCCGTACACAGTGCCGCCGGTGCCGGTCTGCTTGTTGTAGTCGTTCTTGTTGCTGCCGACAAGGCCGCCCGCGTTATAAGGGGAGATCACCTCTCCGGCGTTCCAGCAGTTCAGGATGGTCCCCTCATTCTCGCCGGCGATGCCCCCGGCGGAGCCGGAGCTGTAACCGCTGATGACCTTGCCGTAGTTGGCGCTGTTGAGGATGCTGGGAGGATTGGTGGTGGTATTGACCCAGTTGGCGCCGATGATGCCGCCCACGCCCTTGGCCTGATTGCCATAGACCACGGTGCCGTTATTGACGCAGTTTTCAATATCGCCCCAGCCCTTGCCCACAAGGCCGCCCACCGAGCGCTGCGCGCCCACATAGCCGCCCGAGATGGTCAGGTTCCGGATAGAGGCATTCTCCTCCAGCTTGCCAAACAGGCCGATGTTGTTGGCTACGGAGTTGCCCGTGCCGTAGCTTCCGGTGGACTGATTGTAAAAGATGTTGGAAATGGCATAACCATCGCCGTCAAAGTGACCCTGAAAACTGTAATCTGTGTTGCCGCCGCCGATGGGCAGCCACTCGTATACCGTGCCCCCGCCGGTATAACCGGCGGTTCCGGCCACGGCGGGATTCACAGTGGCGTCGCTGGCGGAGGCAGGGCTGAGGGAAATGTCGTCGGTCATAATGAAATACTTCCCGGTGTAGACCGTTCCTCCCCGCACGTTGGCAGAGAGCTGCGCAAGCTCTGCCGCCGTGTCAATCTGATACGGGTCGGCTTCCGTGCCGCTGCCGCCGAACGCATAGGTGGCGTTCGCGGCGGGAATAACGCCGTTCCAGGAGCTTACCGCCCCGGCTTTGACAGGCATCGCGGAGAAGAGATTGACAATCAGAGCAAGAGAAAACAGACCGGACAGTGCTTTTTTACCTCGGTTTTTCAACATAATTGAACTCCTTTCATAACGTCGCAGGTTTCATGTACTTAAAAAAGGTTTCCAAGCAATCTGAACTCCTGAGGCCGCCGTTTCCCCCGCCTCGCCTCCTTTCTTTGATCCACTCGCTGTATTTAATCTCCGTTCCGGACGCGGGAGACGCGCTTGTTCCCGCCGCGCTCCACAGGCTGCCTGTGCTGTCCGGATTTACCGCCGCGGCCCCGGCCGTGGGCCAGACCGGCTTTGGAGCAGGTACCTCGAAAACCGGCTGCAAGCCGCCGCTTATGATGCGGCAATTTCCTCAAAGCGCGTCAAAATCTGCGCGGTCTGTGCGCGGGTCGCCGTGCCCCGTGGCGAGATCGTGCCGTCCTTCATGCCGGAAATCAGCTTGTTTTCAACCGCCCATCCAACGGCGTCCACTGCCCACGATGAGACGCTTTTGGCATCGGAAAATTCCGAGAGGTCCCCTTTTCCCGCCGTGCCGCCGTCCCGCTGCACATAACGGTACAGCATTGCCGCCAACTGCTCTCTTGTGACGCTGCCGTCGGGATCGAACGTCGTG
>JAEWML010000127.1 GCA_023393155.1 Bacillota bacterium | reverse complement strand
ATCCTCGGCAGCCGCAGCCGCAGCACCACGCCCGCCATTTCATCGCTCCAGCTCTGGGTAATGGGCAGAACGCGGGAGAGCAGGATTTTCACCACGTCTTCCACCGAGGCGGGGTATTTCCCAAGAGAAAAGGACACCAGAAACACCACTGCCAGTCCTGCCCCCAGCAGCGCAACGCCTCCCCAGCCCCGCCGCCGCAGCCGGAGGGAGATTTCCAAAAGGCCGGACTTTTCGGGCCGCTCCGTCATGTGGGTTCCTCCATCTTTTCCGTTGAATGGGCCAGCAGCGCCTTTGCCTGCGCCTGCGTCAGGTCATAGTGGTAAAACAGCTTATAAAAGGTCTGAGTCTCCCGCACCATGTCGTACTGAAAAGCCTGCGGGTACAGCAAGCTTCCCAGCCAGCGAATCCCCAGAATCCGCTGGACGGAGGGGGGCCTGTCCAGCCAGTTATAGGGCGCGTCCGGCACCTCGTACACCGCGCCGGTTTTTACGGCCCGGACGTTGGCCCACAGGGGGTCCTCCCAAATGTCGTCGTAGCAGCTATCGGGCGCCAGCACCACCGCTTCCGGGTTCCAGAGTAAAATCTGCTCCATGCTCACCTCGTCCCCGCCCCTGTCGGAGTTTTTCCTCAGCTCCGCCACATTCCGGGCCGCGGCCCAGTCCAGCACCTGCGCGTGGAGACTTCCATTGCCGTTTACCTCCGTGCCATACTCCCCCTGAGAAAACAGCACCGCCGTTCGCTGAGATTCGGGAATCTGCGCGCCAAAGGCTTTCGCTTCGTCAAGGGTCTGCCGGACGTAATCCGCCAGCGCCTTTGCCTGTTCCTTCGCTCCCGTAATCTCTCCCAGCGTGTCGTACGCCCGGGCGGACTCCTCCAGCGGGGCCTTGATAAAAACGGTGGGAATGCCGGTCTGCGTCTGGATGGCGTCCATGTCGGCGGCGATGCCGGATTTCTCCTCCCCCATGTCGATAATCACATCCGGCGCGGCGGCAATCACGGACTCATAGCTGATCGTTCCGCCCCCGCCGTAAAACTGGCCGAAAACGGGGAGGCCCCAGTATTTTTCGGGAAAGTATTTCTTCTGCTTTTTTGTCAACGGCGTGGAGAGGCCCGCCAGTTGGTCGGGACACAGCGTATAGAGAAAAATCTGCGCCAGCGGCCCGGAGGGAGCCACGGTTTTAACCTCTCTGGGAAGCTCCACCTTGCGGCCGCAGGAATCCGTAAAGGACCAGGTTTCTGCGTTCTGCGTTTCCCGCACGGGATATTCGCCGCAGCCGGAGGAGCACAGCAGGATTGCCGCCGCCAAAAGGATGGCGGGTATGCGTCTTCGTGTTGTTTTTTTCATTTTACAAACTCTATGGCAGTCACCGCGTAGGCCCAGTAGGAGGACTCCGCCTCCGGAATGAGAATCCGCAAGGGCCGCTGCTTTTCCGGAAGGGGCTCGTCCCCCTCCGCCAGTTGCAGCACCACCTCATAGTCGGTGAGATACTCCTCTTTTAAAACGGTTTTGTATCCGTCGCCGCAAAGAAACCGGATTTTCTGAAAGTCCGGCATCTTCGTCTCATACTGCGCCAAAAACGTGTTCAGCAGCGGCCCCACGGCGTTCACCGTTCCGGCCTTCGCCGTGGCGCCCGTGGCCGTGCGTTTTACGCAGTCCAGTTCTGCAAGCTCGCTGGGCGTAACCGTAAAGTCCTCATCCTTTAATCCCTTAATCGTAATGGGGCTGTCGCCATAGTCCGAGAGGTCCGCCCGCACCGCCACCGTTCCCCCGCAACCACACAGCAGCAGCACCCACAGGGCAAGGCCCAGCACCGCCGCCCTCTTTCCTGTTCTCTTCACGTAAGTCACCCTTTCCCGCTTCCTGACGCTCTGTCCATCGGGCGGCGTTTCATCCCACAAACAGCCCCAGCCGCTGGAGCATGGCGGCGGCCTGTGCCCGCGTGGCCGGGCCCTTGGGGGACAGCTCCGTGGCGCCGGTGCCGTTCACCAGACCGGCTCCCACCGCCCAGGATAGTCCCTCTTTTGCCCAGCTTCCCACGTCGGCCACGTCAGTATAGCCGCTCAGATCCCTCGAAACCGTCAAATCGGTTTTGGCGACATGTTTGGCGTACCGGTAAAACATGGCGGCAAGCTGCTCCCTGGTGATTCCGGCCTCCGGGGAAAAGCCGCCCGACGCGGTCCCGTTCACCACCTCGTTTTGACTGGCCCAAGCCACCGCGGCGGCATAGGACGCGCCGGAGGGCACGTCGGCAAAGCCTGCCCCGGACGGCACCTTGGGACTTCCCGCCATATGGTACAGCGCCAAGGCCAAGGCCGCTCGGGTCATGGGCGCGTTGGGGGAAAACGAGGTTTTTGCCGTGCCGCTCATGATGCCGTTTCGGGTGACATACCCCACGGCCTCATAGCTCCACCCACCCGCCGTCACATCCGCATACGGGCTGACCCAGCCCTTCTCCGCGCCGGAGGAAGTCAGCGTCAGCGTTTGAACGCCCGCGTCGGTCCAGCCGTCCTTCACCGCGCGGCACGTCATGGTCACGGTTCCGCCGGGGAAATTGGACTTTGGTATCACCACCGCGTCCCCCCTATACCGGCTGGTGGGGGTATAGCTGGGACTTATAAAATTGTGATTGTAATAAATTGCCGCGCCTTGGGTGGGACAGGAAAAGCGCACATAGTAATTCTCCCCGTCCTCCGTCATCACGGCGGAGGGAACGCCCACCGCGCCCAGCGCCGTCACCTCCGGCGCATCCTTCATATTCAGCAGAATATTTGCCACCCAATAGCGGCTGTCGGCGGCGGTAGACGCTTTTCCCGTCAGGTCCTCCTTGGTCATGGGCTTCATAAAGCGGGGGGTGCGCTCGCTGTCCATCCGCCCGGAGGTATACCATAAGCTCTCCATGTTATAGTCGCCGGTACCATACTTTCCGTCGGTAATCATGTACCGCTGGGAAAAGGCAAGCACGGACAACAGCGGCACCTCCGGCTCGGCGGATTTGAGAATTTCTCCGACCGCCTGCTCCCGGGTGAGCTTTCCGTCCGGGTCGGCATACTCCTGCGTCCGATAGTCCCAGTACTTGTAGAGCATCGGATAGTTATAGCGCGCCACGCCGTACAGCTCGTCGCAGGTGTAGGTGTCCAAATCGTCAAAGCCGGTCTGGTCAATTTCCCACAGGCGGATGGCGTCCTGCCCCGCAAAGGTCAGCTCCAGCGCCCGCAGGGCCGCCTGCTCGGATTTTCCTTTTGCGTAGGTTACAAACTCAGGAATGGTAAATCCCTTCGCCTCCTGATGCACGGTGGTCACATACCGGTCCAAAATGGAATAGTTGTGCAGCGCATCGTCGATTTTTCCCGCCTTCAGGTCCGACACCATTTCGGACACGGGAATCTGGGACACCAGCACCCGCTCCCCGGCCTTGTCGGTCAAATAGAACAGCACCGTACCCACGGTCTGTCCCGCCGGCACCGTTTTTGCCTGCGCCGCCGGGGCCAGCCCCGTCACCAGCGCCAGCGCCAGTAAAACGCCCAAAAGCTTTCGTCTCATGTACGCTCCCCCTCCAGATACGTGTGATAGTTCAGCATCATCTGCGCCACCTGCGCACGACTCGCCGTTCCCTTGGGGTTCAGCCGCCCGCCGCCGCCGTTGACCACGCCTGCCGCCGCTGCCCAGCGCATGGCGTCCAGCGCATAGGACCCAACAGCCGCCCCGTCGGAAAAGGCGTTGAACGCCGCAGAGTCTGAATGATCCGTTTTTTCGCCCTTAAACTGCGCGTAGCGGTACAAAATCGCCGCAATCTGCTCCCGGGTCACGGAGGCATTGGGCCGGAAGGTGCCGTCCCGATAGCCCGCCGCCAGCCCGTTTTCCGCCGCCCAGGCGATATACGGCGCGTAGACCGAACCATCCGCCACATCTGAATAGGCCGGGGCTGAGACGGCATCCGCCGCCACGCCGTCCAGCCGCCCCAAAACCGTGACAAACATGCCTCGGGTCATGGAGGCGTTGGGAGAAAACAGTCCGGGGGCGGTTCCGTTGAACAGGCCGTTTTGCACCGCGTATATGACCGCGTTGGCGCACCACGCGTCCCTCGCCACGTCGGAAAAGCCTGTCTCCATAAGCTCCGCCACGACGACGTTCACCGTCTGGGACCCCGGCGCGTAGAGACTGTTGTCCAGCTCCAGCGTATAGGTCCCCGCCGCCTGAATCGGGCAGGAGGACAGCGCAAAATACTCCGCTTTGACCGTCACCTGTCCGGCCACGGCGCGGTCCAGCCCGGAGGAGGGAATCAAAATGCGGGTTCCGTTGGAATCCAGTATGTATACGGACAGACCGGACTGATACCCCGGGTCGTCAAAGCGCAGCGTCATCGCGCCGCCCAGCCCATAGCGTTCCTGCGTTTTTACCGTGGGCGCCGCTTTTTTGATGGTGAGGGAAACCTGCTTGTCCGCGTACTTGGTGGCGTGGAACATGAAGCTGTACGCCCCGGTTTTTTCAAACAGGCTCTTGTCGAAGATGAAGGAAGCCGCCCCCGCTTTGTACTTGGACGGGCTTATACATAGCCGTTTACCTCCGGCGTTTTGACCGAGACAAAGTTCATTGCCCCGGTCCATGCCGCCCACTCCGCGGAAGACACGCCGGCGGCGGCCTGAAACACCACATTTTCATTTGCCGTGCTGCTGTACAGTGCCTGAAACGCGGGGGCCAGCCCGGGATATTTCATAAATACCACGCCTCCGTCGTCCCAGCCCTCCTTTACCGCCGTGGCATACATGGTCACGGGGCTTGCGGACAGGTCCCGCCCGGAGATATCGTAGGTCACCGGACCGGTGTAGGGAATCTGGGGCGCTCCGTCATAGGAATAGTAAATCGAGGCCCCCGCCGTGGCGCAGGAGAGGACGATGGTCAGCGTCTTTCCGTCGGCGCTTTTGGTGAAGCGGGCCACAGGGTCCGCCACCGTCCCCGCCGACCGCAGAGCCGGGGCATTCTTCATGTCCAGCCGCAGATTGTAAATCCATTTGAAATTGTCGTAGGCGGTGCGGTGGGCCGCCATCAGGTCCGCCTCCGTCATGGGCAGGCTCAGCCGCAGAGCCGTGTCGTCCGTCAGATGCTTGGCAAGGCATCCGGTCACGTTTCCTTTATTGGACTCGATATAGCTTCCCAGCCCCAGCTCTGTGGAGGCATTCAGCGTGTCGGTGGTGGTCCGCCCGGAGAGAGATTCCGTTGCCAGAATCACCGTGGTTTCCCGTCCCGTGTCAAACGCCGCCCGCTTATCCGCGTAGTAGGGGTCCTTGCTCTGATAGTCCTTCTGATAGGTGGGCAGGTCGATGCCGAACTTGCTGTTGTCCTCGCCGCCCACCTCCCAGCCGGTGTTCCAGCCCCGCTCCCTGTCATACAGGCCCTCGAAATAATACCGTTTAACGCCGTAAAGCTGGTCGCAGGTCCAGACGCGGCTGTAATTTCCGTAGCTGTCGGTTGCCATGAGCTGAATTTTATCCGTGCCGGAAAAACTCAGCTCCGCCGCCCCGGAAACCCCGGTTTTCTCCTTCACGCAGTCCACCAGCTCCGGGATGGTGAATCCCCGTGCCTCGCAGTACTGCGTGG
>JAEWML010000107.1 GCA_023393155.1 Bacillota bacterium | reverse complement strand
CCTGTGCAAGCTCAGAGCATCGAATGCGTTCCATTGTATCATCTTCTGACATGGGGTGTTCTTTTAGATAATCGGCACGAATACGTTCTGCCATTTCAAAAGCGACCCTTTCAATGCTCATGCAATGTTCTAGCAGTTTACCGGTCAAAAGCAGTTCACGGTACATTCCGGGCTTATGTTCGTGAAGATAATTCAGACGGAGCCGCCCATATTTCCCTAAGTTGTCAAGTTCGGCTTTACCGTCGATTTCAATGTTGGGATATAACAGCCCATCAATTTCAGTGTACTCAAACTCAAACTTTGCCATAAAGCAAATCCTCCAATTAAAGATTATTTACAATTCATCGGTAATCGTCCGGCTGCGTGTTAAACAATTATGATTTTCATAAACATCCTTATTGGAGGACTGCTAAAGAGACGGCTTTTTGCGGTTATTAACAGCCATTTTTTCAGCAAAATCGTGCTGAAAATTGGCATAGCGGGTTCCCGCCGCACATAAAACCAGCAGCGTAAACCCGTCGTGATACTGGTAGAGAAAGCGGAACCACTCCTGCATGCTCTCCCCCATTTCCCATGCCTTCATCAGCGCATCGTCGGATAACGTACCGGGAGGAATGGAGCTTCTCTGTTCCACAAAGTCATACAGCGCCTTCACCGCATCCCCCACCACGGCGCTGATGATGAACCACACGCCGCAATAGCCTGCTCAATTGCCCAATTTGTTCTTAATTTTGGTCTTTCAGGGAGAAATCTTGAAAAAACCCTTGCAATTAGGGGAACGGCGTGGTATTCTATTCAAGCTACAAAGGGCGGTCCTCTGCCGCGCACGCGCCATTTTTGACGGCGTGCCATAAATCAGCGGTAAGAACGCCTATAATTTAGGAGGAAAATCCATGGATCTCATTAAGGAACTGAACAAAGAAGCGCTGGCGCAGACGCTGCCCGAGGTGAAGGTGGGCGATACCGTCCGGGTTCACGTGAAGGTCAGAGAAGGCTCCCGCGAGCGCATTCAGGTTTTCGAGGGCACCGTCATCGCCAAGAAGCACGGCGGCATTGAGGAGACTTTCACCGTCCGTCGTATCTCTTACGGCGTGGGCGCGGAGAAGGTCTTCCCCGTCCATTCCCCCTCTATCGACCATGTGGAGGTTGTGCGCAACGGTAAGGTTCGCCGTGCGAAGCTCTACTACCTGCGCGACCGTGTGGGCAAGCGGGCCAAGGTCAAGGAGAAGCTCTAAGCCGCAAAAAAGAAGTCCGGCTTTTCGAGGGAACCTTGTTTCCAAAGCAAGCAGCGTGACTTTTAACGCTCCCTGTGGGGCGAAAAAACGGCAGATAAAATCCCCGGCAGAAATTGCTTTACAATTTCTGCCGGGGATTTTTCGTCTTACACCAGTCTTACACCAGAGAGGACAGAACGCTTGCCTTTGTGACAATTCCCTGCAAGCGCCCCCCCTCGTCCAGCGCCGCCAGAGGATAGGGTGATTCCGCGGACAGGGGCATGATGTCCTCCACCGAAGCGTCCAGCCCCGCCGAAGGGACATCCTTGATAATCATTTCGGTCAAATCCAGATTCTCCCGCTTGGCCCGCATGGCGTCCGCCAGTGTCAGAATCCCCTGAAGCTTCATCTGTCCATCCACAACGTACACCGAGGAAATGGCGTTTTTCCGCATCAACCGCAGCGCGTGGTCAATGCCGTCGCCGGGCTTGATCAGGCTCACCGGCGTAATCATAATATTGCGCACGGACAGCACCTTTGATTTGTCCGCTGAATTGATGAAGCGCCGCACATAATCGTCTGCCGGGCGTATGCTCATGCCCTCGGGCGTATCCACCTGAATCAGGCGTCCGTCCCGCATGATGGCCACCGTGTCGCCAAGATGGAACGCCTCGTCGATATCATGGGTGATGAAAATAACCGTTTTCCCCAGCTTTCGCTGGATGGACAGCAGCTCAAACTGCATGTCGTTGCGCACCAGCGGGTCCAGCGCGGAAAAGGGTTCGTCCATCAGCAGCACCTCTGGATCGTTGGCCAGCGCCCGGGCAAGGCCCACCCGCTGGCGCATGCCTCCCGAAAGGCTTTCGATCATGGATTCCTCCCAGCCCTCCAGCCCCACCAGGGCAACGGCTTCTCTTGCCCGCTTTTCCCGCTCCTCCCGGCCCATGCCGGATACCTCCAGCCCATAGGCCACGTTGCCCAGCACATTGCGGTGACTCATCAGGCCGAAGGACTGAAATACCATGGCCACCTTCCGCCGCCTGAATTCCCGAAGCTCCTGCTTGTTCAGCTTGAGAAGGTCCACCCCGTCAAAGGTGACGGAGCCGGAGGTGGGCCGGTGCAGGCGGTTAAAGCAGCGCACCAGCGTGGATTTTCCCGACCCGGACAGCCCGATTACGACAAAAATTTTACCCCGGGGAATTTGCAGGTTGATGTCGTACAACGCGGTGGTCACGCCGGTTTTTTTCAGCACCTCCGCCTTTTCGCTTCCCTGTCCCAGCAGCTCCATGGCCTCTTCCCGGCGGGTTCCGTACAGCTTGGAGAGACTTTTCGTCTCAATAATTATATCGCTCATCGTCATTCATCCCCCGATTCCTTCCGGTTTGAAAACCAGCCCTGTGTCAGGCGGTCGAGAAGAATGGCCAGAATCACCACCGAGCCGCCGGCCATAAAGCCTCTGGAGATTTCCACCCGGTTGACCGCGATGAGCACCTCGTTGCCAAGTCCCCGCGCGCCGATCATGGAGCAGGTCACCACCATGGACATGGCCATCATCATGGTCTGATTGATGCCCGCCATAATCGTGGGAAGGGCCTGCGGCATCTGGACCTTTAAAAGCATTTGCAGCTTTGTGGAGCCAAAGGAGCGCGCAGCCTCCACCACCTCGGCATTCACCTGCCGGATGCCAAGGCTGGTCAGGCGAATCACCGGCACCATGGCGTAAATCACCGTTGCGATCACGGCGGAGGCAGAGCCCATGCCGAAGAAAATCACCGCCGGAATCAGATACACGAACACTGGCATGGTCTGCATCATGTCCAGCAGCGGCCGCGCCGTCCGGTTCGCCTGGTCGGAGCCGGAGAGAAGCACGCCGATGGGCAGCCCCAGCGCCAGCGCGATGATAACGCCCGCCAGCACAATGGAAAGGGTCAGGTTCATCAGGTCCCACAACCCCAGCATTCCGATGACGCATAGCAGGGCGGCGTAGGTAATGCCGGAGCGCAGGCTCTTATGCCCCTTCCAGCCGAGGAAAAATACCAGTGCAATCAAAACAAACCACGGAATATAGCCTAGAATCCAGTTGATAGCTCCCACAAAGCCGGTCAGCCCGGACTTGATTCCGTCAAAAAACGCGGAATGTGAAGCGGCAAAGCCGCGCACGGCATTGTCGATGGCGTTTGTGTCTACGCTGATTGTAAAGGGAAAATTAAACAGCCAATCCATGCAGCCTCCTTATCCGATGGCCGCATACAGCGTATCGGCCTGCTCTGCTGTGAGCCAGGTTTCAACCATGTCGCGGTGCTCATTTAAAAACCATTTTGCCGCCGTCTTATAATCCGCACCGGTTTCCTCGATATAGGCAAGTGCTTCGCTGGTCAGCGCGGAGGTGGTGTGGTACTTGGACAAAAACGCCACATACTCCGGGTCGCTGTCATAAAAATCGTTGCTGGTGCAGATTGTGACCCGCACAGAGGGGCACTCCGTTTTTCCCTCATAATACAGCTCCGGGTCATAGGGCTCATCCTCCAGCAGGATAAAATCGTATTTGCCCAGCAGCCAGGTAGGCTCCCAATAATAGGCCACCACCGGCTCTCCCCTGTCATACGCGGCTACCAGAACGGCGCTGGTGGCGGCGTCGGTGCCCGGCTCGATATAGTTATAGGTTTTGTCCAAGCCGTAATACAAGTACTTCTGGTGGATAATCTGCGTAATCTCCCAGCCCGCGATTCCACCGTAGATAATCCCCTTCGAGGGGTCCTCCGGGTCCTTGAACAGCGAGGCATAGTCCTTGAGGTCCGCCACGGTCTTCAGATTGGGCGCCATGGGCTCAATACCCCGCTCCGGGTCCCCCTCGATGACATAGCGCGGCACATACAGTCCCTGTGCATTGTCATCAAAGTTCACGCCCACCTCTTTCAGGGCTCCCGCCGCGATATCGGCGTTATAGTCCGGGAGGTTATCAGACCAAACCTCCATGTGTACGTCAATCTCGCCCTTTTTCACCGCCTCATGAGTGATGGGGGTGCTTCCGGAAACCTCCGTCCACTGATAGCCGAACACCGTCTCGGCCACGGTTCCCGCCACGGCGTTGTGGAACAGGATGGAATCCCAGCCAACGTCGGCAAAGCGCAGTGTTTTCGTCTGCTTCTGCTCTCCCGCTCCGCAGCCCGCAAGGCTGCCGGCCAACACAATCATTGCCAAAAGCAATCCTGTAATCCGGATCGTTTTCTTCATAAACTATCTGACTCCTTTCTTGTACGTCACAATACTGACATTGCATATTATATCAACAAGTTGTCACTTTGTCAAACTGACATCTTAATTTTTGTATAAGTTGCCGGAAAAATAATGGTATTTTCTGGGGATTTTTTTCTTAAAATTGTAATGCTGCCAAGCAATTCGAGATGCTAGGCGGAAATTTATTATTTCGCCCTCTCTCCGATTATACAGAAAGAGCAATTTATTTTGACGAAATCTAAACTTTGTGATAGACTGGCAGTATTGCGGCACAATAAATATTATAACGGAATTACGGTGAAATCATTATGGCAAGAAGCAAGGGAATTACCCTGCCTGTTTATCGAAAGATTGCGGTTACCATCGCTCAGGATATTGTGGGCGGAAAATATGTGGAGGGACAAAAGCTGTCCGGGCGCACGGTGCTCTCCTCCCAGTATGGGGTTTCTCCGGAGACGATTCGCAAGGCGGTTCATCTGCTGGAGGATGTGGAGATTCTCGACATTAAGAAAAACAGCGGCGTGTGGATTCTCTCTTCCCAAAAGGCAACGGAGTTCATTCAGGAAAGCCGGGAACTGCAAAGCGCGGCCGACGTAAAGGGTGAGCTTCTCTCCTGGATGGAGCGCCAGATTGCCGAAACCTCCGCCGCCATGGAAAAGCTGCTGTTTGTCCTCAACACGGCGGGCCGCGCCGGGAAAAGCACGCCCTTTGTGCCGTACGAAATTGCTGTGCCCGCCAATTCTCAGGTTGCGGGCAAGAGCATCAGCGGCCTGAACTTCTGGCACAAGACGGGTGCCACCATCATTGCCATCGAGCGCGGCGAGCAGATTATTCTCTCCCCCGGTCCCTATTCTTCCCTCTTGAGCGGAGATATTCTCTATATTGTGGGAGACGAACGAACGCTCCTCTCCGCCATTCATTTTGTAACCTCCGCAAACGACGGATAACCGCCGCTTTTTTATGAAAAGCGGCGGCGTTTCTTGATTGCTTTTCTGATAAAACAACGCAAACGGAGTGGATGCCAGAAGGCATCCACTCCGTTTGCGCGCCGCTTTGGACGACTATGATTCCGCCTCTCTCCGGCGGTTATTTCCCCGTTTCCCCTGGGTTGGAGATTTCCTTCTCAGCCTCGGCCTTCACCATTTCCATAAACGCCCCCGCCGCTGCCGTGGGAGCCACGTCCACCAGGGTGCACATTTCCACGCTGCGGGCAGGGATGGTGAAGTCGGTTTTCAAAAGCCGAATCTCCCCCGCGTGCAGCGCATCCTGCACAAATTCCAGCGTCACCCCCGCCACGCCCAGGCCGATTTTTGCCAGCGTTACCAAAAGGCTTCGGGAGCTCAGCTCAATCTCGGGAGTCAGCGTCACGCCGCAGCGAAGAAAATCCTGCTCCAAAAAGCCCCGGGAGCTGGCCTTGCGCTCCAGCAGAATCAGGGGAAATCCCGCAATTTCCTCCCGGGTGTAAACGTGGTCGAAATCGCAGCCGTAGCCGCTGCCCGCCACAAATACGCTGTGAGTGGAAAAGCAGGGCCACGCCTCCAGCCGCTCCCGCTCGGCAGGGGTGGAGGCAAAGGCGATGTCCACGGAGCCGGAACGCAGCAGGCTTAAAACCTTGGCGCTCCGCCCGCTGATGATTTTCAGCCTGATGCCGGGGTGAAGCCGGTGAAACGCCTCCAGATAGGGGGTTAAAAACTGGCCCGTCACCGTGTCGCTGGCGCCGATCACCAGCGTGCCCAGCATGAGCTGCTGGGCCTGAGAGAGCTTGTCCTCCCCCGTCGCCAAAAGCCCCAGCGCGGAGCGAACATAGTCATAGAGCAGCTGGCCCTCCCCCGTCAGGGACACGCCCCGGGGGCTGCGGGAAAACAGCCGCGCCTGAAGGGCCGTTTCCAACTGCTTGATGGA
>JAEWML010000099.1 GCA_023393155.1 Bacillota bacterium | reverse complement strand
CGCCGGGTGCGGCATGTGCTGGATGGCCCCCGCCGACAGCCGGGAAACACTGGAGGAGCTGGTGATTCGGCGGAAAATCCATATTGATGGGATTTACGACATGGTCCCGCCCCGATAAGCCGCGCTTTTGGGGCAGGAGCCTGCCAAAAACAAAGTGCGGACAACGGGCGCAGCAAAGGAATGGAGCTTGGATATGACCGGAAAATGCGAGGAATGTGTTCACCTGAACTATGATGAGGAGGCGGACGCCGACTTTTGCAGTATGGATTTGGATGAGGACGAGATGGAGCGGTTTCTCCGTGCCGATGCGGGGAGCTGTCCTTTTTACCGCCGGGGCGGCGATTATGAGACGGCCCGGCGGCAGTGAGCAGAGGAAATGCACGTTATAACATACGGTGGGGCGGGACGGAGGAAGACTCCACTCCGCCCCGCTGCTTTGCGCCATTTCGGCTGGAAAGCGGGCGGACGCTTTCCCCCGGCGGGGCATATACTGGTTCAGGGCTGGGCGAGGCCCCGAAAAGCCATCGGCTTTTCGGTTTCCGAGGACCGCGGTCAGGGGTTCCCGTGAAAAAGGCGGGCGCGGGGCGGACGCGGGCAAGCTCCGATCCGGAGTGCCCGGACGGGTCGACCCCGCCGCACCGCCGGCGCTTTATTAAAAGCCGCCTTATCCGGCCCTGGGCAATCCTTCGCGTGATCGTGAGAGGTCCGCGCGGCCGTATGTATTTTACGGTTGCGCAACAAAAGACGGCGTGATACAATTAAAAATATAAAGCCGTCATAAAACGTGAAGACGCCGATACGAAAGAGAGGACCTGACATGGATTTTGCACAGTTGGGAAAAGCCCGTTACTCCCTACGGAAGTTTAGTGACCGCCCGGTGGAGCAGGAAAAGCTGGATTTGGTGCTGGAGGCCGCCCGCTGCGCCCCCACGGCCCATAACAAACAGCCTCAGCGCATCTTCGTTTTAAAAAGCGAGGAGGCGCTGGCAAAGGCCGACGCCTGCGCCGACAGCCATTTCCATCCCCCGCTGATGCTGGTGGTGGCCTATGAAGCTGAAAAGGCATGGGTCCGGGAGGGAGACGGCAAGAACCACGGCGAGATTGACGCGGCCATTGTCGCCGCCCAGATGATGCTTCAGGCTGCGGATTTGGGGCTTGGCACCACGTATGTGGGGATGTTTGACCCTTCGGCGCTGGCGGAGCGGTTCCCCGAGATGGCGGGCTGCACACCTGTTGCCCTTTTGCCCATCGGTTATCCGGCAGAAGGAGCCCATCCCGCCCGCCTGCACGAGGATCGCAAGCCCATGGAGGAGTTTGTCACTGTTCTGTAAAGTAAAAAGCAGCCTCGCGGATATCCGCGAGACTGCTTTTTTTATGTGATTATCTGCGCCGTCCCTTGTAACCGCGCGCGCGGCGGGATGGCTTTCCATAGCGGTAGCGCCGACGGCCCAAGGTAAGCTTCCAGCCGATTCCCAGAAGAATCAGAATGCCTAGAACAATCAGCGCCGCCTTTACGGCCATGCGGCTGAAAAACTGCTGAACATTGAACCAGAACGTGAGGAGCTTGGAGGCCTCCACATTGTTCAGTGCCACCAGAGGCACGGTGGCGTATACCGTGCCGTCCAAAGACAGCTCCACGGTGCCCAGCTCCTGCCCGGCCGTGACGGGGGCGTTCACTGTTTCCGGAAGGTCCAGCTTTCGATCCAGCTCCTCGGGCTTTACGTGATTGGGCAAAAGCAGCTCCACCCGGTCGGCGGGGTGAACGGCCACACTGTCGATTTTGCTGAGATCCACCTTAACGTCCGCCAGCATATCCAGATCGGAGAGGACAGTCTGCATGGAAAAGTTGCTAAAACCCCATTCAAACAGCCGCCGGGTTTCGGAAAAGCTCCGCACGTCCGCCACGCCGTCGGCTCCCACAACCCGATCCGCGCCCAGAACAACACTGATGAGGGTGCGGCTGCCCTTGGTGGCGGAAGAGACAAGGCAGTGCCCCGCCTCGGAGGTGGAGCCGGTTTTGATGCCATGGGCGTCGGAGTAGACATAGCCGACGGCCCGCCAGTTGGAGAGCAGGTAGTTTGTGGTGCGCAGGCGGCGGACGGGGGAGAGGTTGGTGGCGGGAATCTCCGCCACGCCCATGTCGCAGATGGCCATAAATTCCGGATATTTCATGGCCTCCAGAGTAATAAGGTACAAATCCCAGGCGGAGGTGTAATGCTGGGAGTCGTGCAGGCCGTTGGGGTTGGCAAAGCGGGTGTTCTTGCAGCCAAGGGCCTCCGCCTTGGCGTTCATAGCGTCCACAAAGGCGTCCACGCTGCCGCTGACCGCCTCGGCCAGCACGTCGCAGGCCTCGTTGGCGGAAACCACCAGCATACACTTGAGGTAATTTTCCACGCTCATGGTTTCCCCCACCTGAATCCCGGCGGAGCTGCCGTCGGAGGCAAGTCCGGTCAGCGCGGAGGCGGAGGCGGTAAGATCCTGATTCAGCGAAAGCTTGCCCTGATCCACGGCCTCCAGCGTCAGCAGAGCGGTCATAATTTTTGTCAGACTGGCGGGGTATAGCTCGGCGTGCTCATTTTTCTGATAGAGGACGGAGCCGGTTTCACTGTCCACCAGCAGCGCGGCTTTGGCCGTGATGGTGGGGTCGGCGGCAGGGGTGATTTCATCGGCGGCGGCGGGGACGGCGGAAAAGCCCGCCACCGTCACCAGCAGTAAAAAAGCAGAGAGGAAGCGTTTGATTTTCATGTGACAATCTCCAATAATCTGTGGTATAATAGCCGCAAAGCAGCGATTATACTTAATTTAAAATATATACCATAAAGCCGCTGCGAAGCTATGGTATAATAGCCGCAAAGAAGCTATGATGCTGTAATTTGAGCCATTTTGCTCCCGGTTTTGCCGCAGCCGCAAAATTATGGCGTGTGATTATGATTCGGGCGCTGCCCGCGCGATGTCCCGGCTGAGAGAGGGCAATGTGCGCCGCTGCGTGCGTATTTATCAATATTGCATTGCGGCGGAGGGCTCATGTCCGACAAAAGCTCCGCCGGTTTCGTATTCTTTTTCAGTATAACAAATTTTTCGGGGGAGTTCAACTGTGACGGGAGAAATTCGACCTACAAAAACAGAGAAAATTCTGCTAATTCTGACAGCGATGTTCCTCTGTCTGCTGCTGGCTCTATTGCTGCACACCCGGAGCGCGGGGGCGGAGGGGCGCTACACGGTGAGCACAGAGAAAACTGCCGCGGCTTCGGAGCTATTGCCGGAGGAGGAGACGGAAACGGGGCCTGTCAACATCAACACCGCCGGGCGGGAAGCGCTGGCCACCCTGCCGGGAATCGGTGAAAAGCTGGCGGAGCGCATCGTTGTCTATCGGGAGGAACACGGGCGTTTTGAGACTGTGGAGGAGCTGGTGAACGTCAGCGGAATCGGCGAGGGGA
>JAEWML010000246.1 GCA_023393155.1 Bacillota bacterium | reverse complement strand
GCACCTTCCTGATTCTGCTGGACTCTCCCATCAAGGCGCTGTATTTTGTGATTTTCGTTCTGGCCCTCCAGCAGCTGGACGGCAATGTGATCGGCCCCAAGATTCTGGGAGACCGGACAGGCCTTTCCAGCCTCTGGGTCATCATCGCCATTCTGGTGGGCGGCAGCTTTTTCGGCGTGCCGGGAATGTTTTTCGGCGTGCCGGTGTTTGCGTGCCTCAATACCTTTGTGGAGTTTTTAGTGAACAGCCGCCTGAAAAAGCGGGGGATGCCTATCAGCCCTTCCTCCTATTTGCACGAAACTCCCGAGGCGACGGCGGTTTCCCCGGTGAGGAAGCATTCCGGGCCGGAGGAAGCACCCAGCCGGGACAAATCCCCGGAAGAGCGGGAGCAACCGTAAAAATTTCTTGCAATTACGGGCGGAATCGTGTAAAATACGGCCTTGCGGAACGTTTTTTCTGAACGGCCCGCAAGGCCCCTTTTTGGGAATAAAACTGAATAGGAGCCAAATATTTTTCAAACCCGGCGGACCCAATGGGCCGCCAGGGGAAGGAGAAAGCAATGAAACAGCGTATTTTGGCAGGATTTCTGGCGACACTTCTTTGCGCCGCACTCTCGGGTTGCGGGGGCGGCAGCAGCGCAAGCGATTCGACAGGAGGACAAAGCACGGGCGGAAACGGCCCGTCGCCCGCGACGGATTCCGTCACCGTGGGCATTTCCCAGGATTTAGACGAAAGCCTTGACCCGCACCTAACGGTATCGGCAGGGACCAGAGAAGTCATGTTCAACGTATTCGAGGGGCTGGTAAAGCCCACTCCCGACGGGGATCTGATCGACGCGGTCGCCAGCCACCATGAGGTATCAGCCGACGGAACGGTGTACACCTTCACCCTGCGTGAGGGCGTGACGTTTCACAACGGCGCGGCGGTGAGCGTGGACGACGTGGTTTGGTCCATCGAACGCTGCGCCGACGCCGGTGAGGGAAAAGCCCCGCTGGTGGAGGCGTTTTCTGCTATTCAGTCGGTCAAGGCGACGGATGAAAAAACCGTGGTGATCACG
Source organism: Bacillota bacterium (assembly GCA_023393155.1). Lineage (GTDB taxonomy): Bacteria > Bacillota > Clostridia > Oscillospirales > Oscillospiraceae > Oscillibacter. Next base: position 5,652 of record JAEWML010000246.1, on the reverse strand, counting down.
CTGAACACAGCGGAGAGCGAATTTTTGGCGTCCCTTACCACCGCCATTCTCCCCAAGGACTACGACGCGCAGGCCACGGCTCCCGTGGGTACCGGACCCTTTAAATTTATAGGCCGGGTCGCCGGGGACTCCATTGCCCTTGAGCGGTTTGACGGCTACTGGGGAGACAAGCCCGCCCTGAAAAGCGTGACCTTTAAAATATTCGAGAGCGGCGACGCGATGGTGCTGGCCCTGCAAAGCGGGGCGCTGGACCTGTGCGCCCATCTCACGCCCACACAGGCCGCCCAACTGGGAAACGGCTTCCAGATTTTGAACGGCACCATGAATCTTGTTCAGGCGCTTTATTTGAATAACGCAGTGAAGCCGTTGGACGACCTGCGGGTGCGCCTGGCCCTTTGCTATGCCGTGGACAAGCAGCAGGTGATCGATCTGGCGGGCGACGGGACGGGCAAACCCCTTGGCTCCAGCATGTACCCGTCGTTTGCAAAGTACTTTGACGATTCCCTCACCGACTATTATACCCAAAACCTTGAAAAAGCCAAGGCTCTGCTTGCAGAGGCCGGGTATCCGAATGGCTTTGACCTCACCATCACCGTTCCCTCCAACTACCAGCCCCATGTGGACACTGCCCAGGTGCTGGTGGAGCAGCTCAAGGCGGCGGGGGTCAACGCCAAAATTGAGCTGGTGGACTGGAGCACATGGGTCAGCCGGGTCTACACCGACCGAAACTACCAGTCCACTGTGGTGGGCGTGGATGCCAGCAGCATGACCGGGCGGGCCATGCTGGAACGGTTTACCTCCGACTACGGCAAAAACTTCGTGAATTACAGCAACGCGGAATACGACGCTCTGTTTAAGCAGTCCCAGCTGGTTTCCGGCGCGGGAGACGATGCGGGGCTGGTGAAGCTGTACAAGCAAATGCAGGAAAATCTGGCGGCCAACGCCGCCAACGTCTACCTTCAGGATTTGGGCGACCTGGTCGCCGTCCGCGCGGGGCTGGACGGGTATCGGTTTTATCCCATCTACGTGATGGACCTCTCCGGCGTGAAGGCCGGATAATTGTGGGAACTTGCACGCACCCGGAGACGGAAAGGAGGCGGCGGCCTTGAAATACGCGGCAAAAAAATTGGCGGCGCTGCTTGCGACCATGCTGGCCGTCTCCTTTCTGGCCTTCGCGGCGTTTCAGGTGGTGGCGGGGGACCCCGCCACCGACCGGCTGGGAACGGAGGCCACGCCCCAGCGGGTGGCGGAGCTGCGCCATGAAATGGGGCTGGACCGCCCCTTTCTGGTGCAGTACGGAAGCTGGCTTGGGGGCTTTGTCACGGGTGATCCGGGACAGTCCTATTCCGGCGGACCTGTTGCGGACCTGCTTTCCGCCCGGCTTCCGGTGACGCTGACGCTCAGCCTGATGGCCTTTGCGCTGACGCTGGCGCTGGCCCTGCCCCTGGGCCTTCGCTCCGTGCGGCGGGGCGGACGGCTTGAGGGCGCGGTGAATACGGTGGCAAACCAGTTTTTGATGGCCCTGCCTCCGTTTTTTACCGGCATCTTGCTGACATGGCTGTTCAGCATCCTTTTGCACTGGTTTCGCCACGGGGCCTTTCCCGGCTTTGAGGCGGATGTGGGCGGGTCGGTGTGGTATCTGCTGTTTCCCGCCGTCGCCCTCGCCATTCCCCGGGTGGCCCAGACCGTGCGGATGCTCCGCAGCACCGTGCTGGCGGAGATGGACAAGGATTATGTGCGCACCGCCATTGCCCGGGGAAACGACCGGTCGGGGGTGTTATATCGTCATGTGCTGAAAAACTCACTGGTTCCGGTGGTCACATTTCTGGCCCAGACCATGGCGGAAATCGTGGCGGGAAGCATCGTGGTGGAGCAGGTGTTTAACCTGCCGGGGCTGGGGCGGCTGCTGCTCACGTCCATCTCGGGGCGGGACTATCCCACGGTGCAGGCCATCGTGGTGATTCTGGCCCTGTGGGTGGTGGTGGCAAACACCGCGGCGGACCTGATCAACCGCTTCATCGACCCAAGGCTTGGAGGTACGCGGACATGAAAACGCTGCAAAAAGCCGTTCGCGCCCACCGAAACGCCTGCTTTCTCGCGGGCTGTATTATTACGGGTGTTCTGCTGGCCCTGATTCTGCTGGGCGCGGTGTGGACGCCCTACGACCCCACCGCCATGCGCGGCGGGGAAACGCTTCTGCCCCCTTCTTTTACCCATTTGTTCGGAACGGACAACTTTGGCAGGGACATATTCAGCCGCGTCCTCAGGGGCGCGGGATTCACCGCTCTGGTGGCCGGGGGAACGGTGGCAATCGGCGGAATCTTCGGCACCCTCATCGGGGCGCTGACCGGGTATTTCGGCGGGGCGGTGGACGAGGCGCTGATGCGCCTGAACGACACCATCACCGCTTTCCCCAGCATTTTGCTGGCGCTGGTGTGCGTGGCCGCTTTCGGTTCCGGAAAATACCAGGTGCTGCTGGTGCTGGGGGTAGTGTTTATCCCCAGCTTTGCCCGGGTATCCCGCACGGCGTTTTCCACCCTGCGGGACGCGAATTTTGTCCAGAGCGCCCGGCTGATGGGGGCGGGCAGCGCACGCATTCTCTTTGTCCATATGCTGCCAAACACCCTTCATATTTTGCTCCCCGCCTTGACCATCGGGTTTAACAACGCGGTGCTGGCGGAGGCGTCCATGAGCTTTCTGGGCCTTTGCGGCCAGCCGCCGGAGGCGTCGCTGGGCGCGCTGCTCTCCGAGGCGCAGGGGATGTTTGTCACCGCCCCGTGGTACGCGCTTTGCTCCGGCGGAATGATAGTGGCGCTGATTTTCGGCGTGGGCCTCATCGGCGAGGGGCTTCAGGACGGAAGGGGGGAGCGGAATGCTTGAAATCCGGGACCTTCATGTGAAATTTCATTCCCGCTGCCGGGAGGCGGTGGCCGGCGTGTCCCTCTCCATTGCCGACGGGGAGATTCTCGGCCTTGTGGGGGAGTCTGGCTCCGGCAAATCCGTCACCGCCATGTCGGTGGCGGGACTGTTGCCCCGCAAGCAGTGCAGCTATTCCGGCGACGTGCTGCTGGACGGGCAGGACCTGCTCCACGCGGACCGTGCCGCCCTGCGGAAAATTCAGGGCCGGGACATCGGCGTGGTGTTTCAGGAGCCTCAGTCCAGCATGGACCCGCTGATGAAAATCGGGCGGCAGATTGAGGAATGCCTGTACCTCCACGCGGATATGAACGCGGCGGAGCGCCGCGCCCGGGCCCTTGCCGCCATGGCGCGGGTGGAGCTGCCCGAGCCTGAGACGCTCTATGACAAATACCCCCATCAGCTCTCCGGGGGCATGCTCCAGCGGGCGATGATTGCCGCGGCAGCCGTGATTCATCCCAAGCTCCTGTTGCTGGACGAGCCAACCACCGCGCTGGACGTGACCATTCAGTCTCAGATTCTGGAGCTTTTGAAACGGCTGAACCGGGAATACGGCATGTCCATGCTGTTTATCTCCCACAATCTGAACGTGGTTCGCAGGATTACCTCCCGGGTGGCGGTGATGCAGACTGGGGTGATTGTGGAGTCGGGCGCCACGGAGGAGGTCTACTCCAATCCCCAGCACCCCTACACGAAAAAGCTTGTGGCCGCCATTCCCTCCCGGAACAGGCCCGAGTCCGATTCCAATTTGTAATATTTTTATTTGATATTTCAGTTTGTGTTTAAGATATTTGTGTTGACGGAGGGAGGTTTCCGCGATGACCGATCAGCCGGCTCTGTCCGTCCGCCATCTCTCCTGCGGGTATGAGAGCGGCGGAGGGCTACTGGGAAAAGCGAAGCGGCGGGAAGTGCTGCACGACGTAACCTTCGATGTGCGCGAGGGGGAGATTCTGGGTCTGGTGGGGGAATCCGGCACGGGAAAATCCACTCTGGCAAAGGCGATTCTGGGCATGCTTCAGCCCGACTCCGGCGAAATCATCCACTACACCAAGCGTCCCCAGATGATTTTTCAGGACCCGTACAGCTCCTTGAATCCCGCCTATTCCGTGGCGTGGATTCTGGAGGAACCGCTGCGGATTTTCGGTAAATACAACGCGGAGGAGCGGGCGCAGCGCGTGCGGGACATTCTGGACCGGGTGGAGCTGCCCGAGGAGGTGCTGGACGCGAAGCCCGCGGAGCTTTCCGGCGGTCAGCGCCAGCGGGTGTCTATCGCGGCGGCGCTGATTCAGCGGCCGAAATTTCTGGTGGCGGACGAGCCCGTGTCTGCCTTGGATGTGACGATTCAGGCCCAGATTCTGGGACTTTTGAAAAAGCTGAACCGGGAGCTGGAGCTGAGCTATCTGTTCATCTCCCACGATTTAAACGTGGTATATCAGCTTTGCCATCGGGTATTGGTGATGAAGGACGGGCGAATTGTGGAGCAGGGGACGGTGGAAGAGCTGTTCGGCAATCCCAAGGAGGAGTACACCCGCCGTCTTCTTGCCTCGGAGTGACGGGTATGAAAACATTTTTTACGCGGTACAAAAAGCTGCATCTATGGCTGGCGGCAGACTTGCTGCTTCTGGCTGTCTTTTTTGCCGTCCGGTGGAACGGCGCGTGGATGACCGCCCTGACGGAGCAGGTGACGAATCCCTTCCGCCGACTGCTGGGCACTTTCAGCTACCGGGTGGATTTCTCCGTGATGGAAGTCCTGTCCGGATTACTGGTGGTATTTGTCGTCGCCTACCTAAGCCTTGGAACCATCGCCGTCTTTCGGACGAGGGAGGGACGTGGCCGCCGGGCGTACGGTGCTTTGCTGGGGGCCGTGTGCACGGGGCTGACGGTCTGGCTGGCGTTTTGCTGGCTGTGGGGCGTACAGTACCGGGCGGACGGCTTTCAGGCCAAATCCGGCATTGTCGCTCAGGACGTGTCTTTGGAAGACTTGACCGCCGTCACCCAGTATTTCGCGGACCGGCTGGCGGAGACGGCAGGGCAGGTTCCCCGGGACGAAAACGGTCTATTTGCCATGTCCACAGAGGAAATTCTGCAAGAGAGCGTTGCGGTTTACGGCCCGGTTTCACAGGAGTTTCCCTTCCTGGCCTTTGACGACCAACCCCCAAAGGCCGTTTATTTTTCCCGCGTGATGAGCATGTTGGACTTTACGGGGTTTTACTGTCCCCTCATTGGGGAGAGCAACGTGAATGTGGACAGTCCCGCCGTGTTTCTGCCCTCCACCGTGGCTCACGAGCTGGCCCATCAGCGGGGCTTTGCCTCCGAGCAGGAGTGCAACTTCATCGCGGTTCTGGCCTGCACCGTTTCCGGTCTGCCGGACTACGCCTATTCCGGCTGGCTTTTGGGCTATGTACATCTTGAAAACGCCCTTTATCAGGCAGACCCGGACCACTGGCGTGAGGTCTACGAGGGGCTTCCCGACACCGTGCGGGCGGATTTGGCCCACAACAGCGCCTATTGGGCGCAATTTCGCGATTCCATGGTAAAAAAAGTCTCCAACAAGGTCTATGACGGGCTTTTAAAGGGCTACGGAGACGAGCACGGCATGAAGAGCTACGGCATGGTGGTGGACCTGCTGGCGGCCTATTACAAATGAGCCGCCGCCTGATCCGGCCATCTGAAAGAAGATCGAAAAATGAACGGAAACCCATCCCCTGCGCCAGCTCCATACAGGCTGTTGGATAC
>JAEWML010000207.1 GCA_023393155.1 Bacillota bacterium | reverse complement strand
CGCTTGGGATGCACAGCTATACCCACCGGTATCATGAGATTTACGCATCGGTGGAGGCGTTTCTGGATGACTTCTACAAGCAGTTTACCGCCATTAAGGAAGCCACCGGCCAGGCGCCCACCATTTTCCGGTTTCCCGGCGGCAGCGTGAACGCCTATAATTATCCGGTGTACCGGGAAATCGTGGCGGAGATGCTGCGCAGAGGCTTTGTGTTCTACGACTGGAATCTGTCCAGCGGAGACGCGTCCTCCAATTACATATCTCCCAAGAAAATTACCTCCAATATTCTAGACAATGCTCCGACGTTTTCCCGGGGAATCGTGCTGCTGCACGACGCGCCCAGCAAGGACAGTACAGTGGAATCCCTTGCCGGAGTGATTGACGGTCTGCGGGATCAGGGCTTTACCCTTGCCCCTCTTACCCGGGAGGTGCGCCCGATGCTGTTCAATTACACCGACTATCAGCCCGACTGAGAAACGTATGCGCATGAAAGGTAACAAACGCTGAACGGTACAGCGAAAAAAGCCTTTGGCCAGGGCAGCGCCAGAGTAGAGAAAGGAATTTGAATGCAGATGAAAAAGGATAATTTCAGCAAGGCCATGAACGAGATGTTCGGAGTTGGCGGAGACGGCAGAGCCGAGGCTCCCGCCGCAGAGCCTGTGATGGCGGCTCCGTCCGAGCCCTATGTGTCCGACGAGATGTTTGCCCCTGCGGAGACGGCTGCGCCCGAGAGCGGCTTTGCGGTCCCTCCCGCGCCGGAGCCGCTGGTGCCGCCGGAGATGTCCCCGCAGGACCCCTTTGCCGCAGCCGTGCCCTATACGACGGAGCCGTCCTACACCAGAGCAGTGGCCTCCGCGCCCGTACAGAAGACCATTCTGGCGGCGGGCACCACCTTTGTAGGCAACATGACCGCGCAGGGCGATGTGGATATGGACTGCGAGTTTCAGGGCGACATCCGCGCCAATGGAACCGTGACCATTCGCACCAAGCTGGCGGGCGATTTGAGCGCGCGGGTGGCGGAGCTGGTTTCCTGCGAAGTGCAGGGCGATGTGCACGCCGACGAAAGCGTTCGGGTTGACAGCAATTCCAAGGTCATCGGCAATATTACCGGCAAGGACCTGAACTGCTCCGGAAGCATTCAGGGCAACGTGCAGGTTAGCGGCCATGTGCAGGTCAGCGGCAGCGCCTATATCGAGGGCGATTTGGAGGCTGCCAGCATTTCTATTGAAAACGGCGCGGGCATCAGCGGGCAGATGCAGGTTTTGCCCCGCAGGGTTCAGTAACGGTGTTTTAAAAAGGCCGCGGTGTAACGGCGTGCGCAAGGGGACCGCCTTTGGCGGTTCCCTTGCGCGCTTGCGGTATGAGAGAAAGCTTTGGACACACACCGCGCCGGATACCCTTTGCGTATAGTTTGCCGCAGGGGGCGGAAAACTTTTGCAAGGCTCTTTTTGCGTGGTTGCGGGCTGTGTCCCGCGGAAAGGCGGAAAACTTTTGAATCTTTGTGAGCTGAACGATCTGCGGGACCTGCTGGGGCGGCACGGCTTCCGTTTCTCAAAATCCATGGGCCAGAATTTTTTGATCGACCCCGCCGTTCCGCGGGATATCGCGGATTCCTCCGGCGCTTCTCCGGAGTGGGGCGTGCTGGAAATTGGCCCCGGCGTGGGGCCGCTGACGGTGGAGCTGGCCCAAAGGGCCGGCAAGGTGGTGGCCGTGGAGCTGGACCGGTCGCTTTTGCCGGTGCTGAAGGAGACGCTGGCGCCTTACCCCAATGCGGAGGTGGTTTCCGGCGATGTGATGAAGCTGGAGCTGGACGCATTGCTTCGGGAAAAGTTCGGCGGCCTGCCGGTGATGGCCTGCGCCAACCTGCCCTACAACATCACTACGCCGGTTCTCACAAAATTTGTGGAGACAAAGGAAATCCGTCAGTTTACCGTCATGATTCAGCGGGAGGTGGCCAAAAGAATCTGCGCCCCGCCGGGGGACAGAGAGGGAAGCGCCTTTTCTCTGTTTTTGCAATACTATATGGAACCGGAGTATCTTTTTTCCGTGGAGCCGGAAAAGTTCTATCCCGCGCCCAAGGTGACCTCCGCCGTGGTGCGCTGCGTCCGGCGGGAAAAGCCCCCGGTGGAGACGGAGGACGAGGCGCTGCTGCTGCGCCTGATGCGGGGGGCCTTTGCCCTGCGGCGAAAAACGCTTGCCAACAGTTTGGCCTCCGCGCTGGGACGGCCCAAGGAGGAGCTTTTGGAGGCTATCCGTGGGGCCGGGCTTTCCGAAACCGTGCGGGGAGAGCAGTTGACGTTTCGGGATTTTGCCGCGTTGTGCGCACGGCTGACCGGCTGACGAGCGGGCACCGCACTGACGGAGTGCCGTTCCTTTCGGTGGTATTCGGGGGTCTGCATGCCAGACCAATGGGACTGCCGGGGACATACGCGGCTTATGTTGGCACGCCCCGCAGATTACCCGCTTGGGGCTTAGCTAGCACCCATACCCTAAAAAGCAACGTCTCCGGTGGAAGACAGGCTCTTCCGCCGGGGACGTTTTCTAAAGAATTGCGGCAGGGGGAGCGGGGGAGGACAACGCAAAGCCGCCGTCAGTCCCGTTGGGGGAATTTCTTACATAGGCCGTCCAGCTCGCCAATCAGGGCGCTCAGCTCCGCATTGGTCATTACGCAGTCCACGTCCGCGCAGTCGATGTCCTCCATGGTGCTTTGCAGGACAAAGGAGACGTTCACAATATAGCGTCCCTCTTCGTCCCTGTACGCGGAGAAGAGAAACGTCGGCTCGATAAATTCGCTGTCCCAGCGGTCGCGGATGCCGGAGCGCAGGACCTTCAACCCGGCGGTCAGCTCCTGGAGATCACCGGTGGACAAACAACTGCTGGATTCCCGGATGACACGGCCGTCGTCATGGGTATAGGTGGCCCGCAGGACCAGCCAGTTGCGGTCCTCCGCCGACGCACCGGCGGAGGAGGAAAATTCGTAGCTGACAATTTCCAGCTTCAGGCTGACAGCCTCGTTTTGAAAAAGCATCGTTCTCTCCGTTCTCTTCTTATACGGCGCTGTGGTGCAGGGCGTAAAACTCGTCGTAATCCTTCAGCATGGACTGGAGCAGCGTGGGCGTGTCCAGCTCATAGGGGCAGCGGCTCTTGCACGCGTTGCAGTGGATGCAGTCCTCAATTTTGTGCATTTTGGCGTGCCACTCGTCGGACATGTAGGGCTGATAGGGCGCGCGGCGCAGCAGCATGGCCATCCGGGCGGCCTGAGGAATGTCAATTCCGGCGGCGCAGGGGAGGCAATAGCCGCAGCTTCGGCAGAAGTTGTGGGCAAGCTCCTCGCGGTCTTTGTCAATGACCGCCTGAAGTTCGGGGGTCATCTTTTGACACTTTTCAGTCAGCTCCAGCCACTGGTCCAGCTCCCATTCGTGCTGAATCCCCCAGATGGGAACCACGTTGTCATAGCCTTGCATGAACGCGTAGCAGGCGGCGGCGTTGTTCAGCATCCCGCCGGACAGGCCCTTCATGGCGATAAATCCCATATCCGCTGCTTTGCAGCGAGCTGTAAGGTCAATATCCTTGTCGGAGGACAAATAGCAGAAGGGGAACTGCATCGTCTCAAAATTCCCGGAATCCACGGCGGCAAGTGCCACGTTCAGGCGGTGGTTCGTAATGCCGATGTGGCGGACATAGCCCTTTTGCTTGGCCTCCAGCGCGGCGGCAAAGGGACCGTCGGGGTCGTTGATGTCCGGGAGCTGCGCCGGATTGTGAAACTGAAACAGGTCGATATAGTCGGTTTTCAGACGGCGGAGGCTCTCCTCAATGTGGGACTGCACGGTATTTTTGTCCTTGCCGCCGCTTTTGGTGGAGATCACAATTTCGTGCCGCACGTCGCCCAGCGCCTCGCCCAGCTTTTCCTCGCTGTCGGTATAGGCGTTGGCGGTGTCAAAATAGTTGATTCCCGCGTCAAAGGCGCGGCGCAGCAGCGCCGTTGCGTCGCTGTGGCTGACGCGCTGAACGGGCAGCGCGCCGAAGGCGGTTTTTGTGACCAGCAGTTCTGTCCTGCCCAGGCGGACCTTTTCGATTTCCATGGATATTTCCTCCCCGTTGTGCGATTTCAGAAAGTTCACCGATATTAAATTTTATTGTAGACCATCGGGAGACAGTTTGCAAGAGGCGAAAAGATTACGGCTTGCTTCCCGAGACCGGGAAATCGCTTCGGGCGGTTTGCGCCCTGTCGTGCCGCTTTGTTTGGTGGGGCGGAAGGTTGAGCTGAATCACGAAAATACCCGTTTGACGAAGCGGGCGGGATGTGCTATGATGCAGGCATGAACGAACATTTGAAATTAAAACTGACTGTCAGATTATATTCCGACGACGACGAGCGGGGCTTCGGGCCGGGAATCGCCACGCTGCTCCACCGGGTGGAGGAGTATCGGTCCCTGCGCGCTGCCGCCGCGTCCATGGCCATGGCCTATTCCAAGGCATGGCGCATCGTGCGCACGGCGGAGTCTGTCTTCGGCTGCAAAATGCTCAGCAGCGTCACCGGGGGAAAAAACGGCGGCGGCGCGGCCTTGACCGAGGAGGCCACGGCGCTGCTGGCGGCCTATGATCAGTACTGTGCCGAGGTGCAGGGCTTTGCGGCAGAGCGGTTTAAATACTATTTTGCGGTTGGGCCGGAGGAAACGTGACCCTTTTTGCAGAAATTTCGTGGCGGGAGCTTTGTGCTCCCGCCCTTTTTTATGAGTCTGTTGACAATAGCGATATTCGATGTTATGTTATTAGAATAACGATATTCGATATTTGAAAGGGAGGTAGGCGGATGGCCCGGGAAAAGTTTCAGACACTGACGGAGCAGATGTTTTACATCCTTCTTTCCCTGCGGGAAGAGCTGTGCGGCGCGGACGTGATGGCCCGGGTGGCGGAGCTGACGGACGGACGGGTGATGATCGGTCCGGGGACGCTGTATAACCTGCTGGAAAGCTTTCTAAACGCGGGCATGATTGCGGAGACGGCGGCGGAAGGCCGCCGGAGGAGCTACCGAATTACGGCGGCGGGGGAACAGGCGCTGCTGGCGGAGGCCAATCGGATGGAAGCGCTGCTGGCGGATTACCGGCGACAAGGCACAGGAGGAGGAAGGGCATGAGAGAGACAAAGCGGACGATGATGTGGTACGAATTCTATCAGGACGCGAATATTGAGGAGCATCTGGAAAAAATGGCTTCCAACGGCTGGCGGCTGGAGAAAATCGGGTTTCTCTGGCGCTATCGCAGGGCGGAGCCGGCGCGGGTGCGCTATGC
>JAEWML010000187.1 GCA_023393155.1 Bacillota bacterium | reverse complement strand
AAGTTAGGTGGCACCGCGGATAGCAGCTATTCGTCCTAAAATTTTAGGATATAGCTGCGTTTTTATGCGCTCTTTTAAGGAGAGCGTACAAAATCCGGAGGTGCTTTTTATGTGTTCAATTATGGGTTTTTCAAGCAAAACATTGACGGAGGAAGAGGTGAAAGCGTACTTTGACCGCTCCGTGGACCGGGGCCCGGACATGAGCCGCGTTTCCGAAACGAAGTCCGGCTATCTCTGCTTTCACCGCCTGGCCATCATGGGCCTGAACGAGGCGGGGATGCAGCCCTTTCAGCTTGAGGGGGATCAGGCGGTGTGCAACGGCGAAATCTACGGCTTTCGCCCCATCCGCAAAAAGCTGTCCCAGCGGTATACGTTTCAAAGCGGCAGCGACTGCGAAATTCTGCTTCCCATGTTCCATGAATACGGGCTGTCCATGTTTGCCCGGCTGGACGCGGAGTTTGCCCTGATTATCTACGACTGCGCAACCGATTCCCTGATTGCCGCCCGGGACCCCATCGGCATCCGCCCCCTGTTTTACGGGTACGACGCGGGCGGAGCGATTATATTTGCCAGCGAGGCAAGAAATCTGGTGGGCCTGTGCGCGGAGATTTGCCCTTTCCCTCCGGGACACTATTATGCCTACGGCAAGTTTATCCGGTTTGCGGACCTCACAGAGGTGACTTCCCGGGTCCGGGGCGATTTGGACACCGTCTGCCGGGGGATCCGCGACAGGCTGATCGCCGCCGTGGATAAGCGGCTGGACGCGGACGCGCCGCTGGGCTTCCTTCTCTCCGGCGGGCTGGACTCCTCTCTGGTGTGCGCCATCGGCTCCGTGGTTCTGGGCAAAAAAATCCGCACCTTTGCCATCGGTATGGATCAAGATGCCATCGACCTCAAATACGCACGGGAAGCGGCTGATTTTCTCGGCGCGGACCACACCGAAATCTACATGACCCGGGAGGATGTGCTTGCGGCGCTTCCGGAGGTCGTCTCCCTTCTGGGTACCTGGGATATCACCACCATCCGGGCCAGCATGGGCATGTATCTTTGCTGCAAGGCAATCCATGAGAAGACAGACGTTCGAGTCCTGCTCACCGGCGAGATTTCCGACGAGCTGTTCGGCTATAAATACACCGACTTTGCCCCCTCTGCCGCCGCGTTTCAGAAGGAGTCCCAAAAGCGGATAGAAGAACTTTATATGTACGACGTGCTCCGGGCCGACCGCTGCATCGCGGACAACTCCATCGAGGCCCGCGTTCCCTTCGGCGATTTGGGCTTTGTGAAATACGTGATGGCCATTGACCCCGCCATGAAGCTCAACACCTATGGAATGGGCAAGTATCTCCTGCGCCACGCCTTTGAAAACGACCACCTGCTGCCGGAGAGCATCCTGTGGCGGGAGAAGGCGGCTTTTTCCGACGCGGTGGGCCACTCCATGGTGGACGATTTAAAGGCCTATGCCGAGACGGTTTACACCGACGAAGAATTTGAGAGCCGTCGGCGTAAATTTGATTACTGTAAGCCCTTTACCAAGGAAAGCCTGCTGTACCGGGAGCTGTTTGAAAAGGCGTATCCCGGTCAGGCCAAAATGATCAAGGATTTCTGGATGCCAAACAAAGCGTGGGAGGGCTGCGATGTAAGCGATCCCTCCGCCCGCGTGCTCTCCAACTACGGACAAAGCGGAACGTAAGCAATTCGGGGCCTCGGCTCCTAATTTCCATAAAATCGGCGTATCACACAGAAAACAGGAGGATGAATGCTATGACTACCACACCGACTGCCCTGCCGGAGCTGTTCGGCAGCCTTGTTTTTAATGAGGAGACCATGCGCCAGCGCCTGTCCCCCGCATCCTACAGCGCGTGGAAAAAGTGTATTACCGACGGTACCTCTTTGGACATTTCCATTGCCAACGAGATTGCCGAGTCTATGAAGCAGTGGGCCGTGGAGCACGGGGCCACCCATTTTACACATTGGTTTCAGCCGATGACCGGCGTCACTGCGGAAAAGCACGACAGCTTTGTGGCCCCCATCGGCGGGGGAAAGATTGTCATGGAGTTTTCCGGAAAGGAGCTGGTCCGGGGCGAGCCGGACGCGTCCTCCTTCCCCTCCGGCGGACTGCGGGCCACCTTCGAGGCCCGGGGCTACACCGCATGGGACCCCACGGTGTTTGCCTTCATTAAAGACGGAAGCCTCTGCATCCCCACGATTTTTTGCTCCTATTCCGGCGAGGCGCTGGACAAAAAGACGCCCCTGCTCCGCTCCATGAACGAAGTCAGCCGCCAGGCCGTGCGCATTCTGCGCCTGTTTGGCGATACGGAAACCCGGCGCGTCACACCGCAGGTGGGACCGGAGCAGGAGTATTTCCTCATCGACAAGAAGGGCTATGCCCGGCGGGAGGACCTGCGGTTTTGCGGGCGGACCCTGTTCGGGGCAAAGCCCCCCAAGGGGCAGGAGCTGGAGGACCATTACTTCGGCGCAATCCGTCCCCGCGTGGCCGCGTTTATGAAGGAACTGGACGAGGAACTGTGGAAGGTGGGGGTGCTTTCCAAGACCAAGCACAACGAGGTGGCCCCCTGCCAGCATGAGATGGCCCCTATTTTTACCGACGCCAACACGGCCTGCGACCACAACCAACTGGCTATGGAGATGATGAAGCGGGTGGCCGACCGCCACGGCTTGGTCTGCCTGCTCCATGAAAAGCCCTTCGCGGGCGTCAACGGCTCCGGTAAGCACGACAACTGGTCCCTAGGCACCGACACGGGGAAAAACCTGCTCAAGCCCGGCTCCACCCCCAGCCAGAACGCCCAGTTTTTGCTGTTTCTCGCGGCCTTTATCAAGGGCGTGGATGAATATCAGGATGTTCTGCGTTCCACCGTGGCTTTCGCTGGAAACGACCACCGTCTGGGCGCGCAGGAGGCGCCTCCGGCCGTGGTGTCCGTCTTTTTGGGCGACGAGCTGAACGCCGTGGTGGAGTCCATCATCAACGGCACCGCCTATACGGACGCAGGAAAGCGGACGCTGGAGGTTGGCGTGGACGTACTGCCCGCCATCCGGCAGGACAACACGGACCGCAACCGCACCTCTCCCATGGCGTTTACGGGCAACAAGTTTGAGTTCCGCATGCTGGGCTCGTCCCAGTCCATCTCCGGGCCCAACATCGCTCTGAACACCATCATGGCGGAGGAACTGGAGCAGTTTGCCGACCAGCTTGAGAAGGCGAAGGACTGCACGACGGAGCTGCAGGCGCTGATCCGCAAGACCTTCACCGAGCACCAGCGCATCATTTTCAACGGCAACGGCTATGACGATGCCTGGATTCAGGAGGCGGAGCGGCGAGGCCTTTCCAATCTGGCCACCTCTCCCGACGCGCTGAAGACCTACACCGCACAAAAGAACATGGATTTGTACATCAAGCACGGCATCTACACCAAGAGCGAGATTGAGGCCCGGGCCGAGATTCACATTGAGAATTACGTCACCACCATCTCCATTGAGGGGAAAATTATGGCGGACATGATTCGGCGGCAGATTCTCCCCGCTGTCTCCTCCTATGCCGGAGAGCTGTGCCGCCGTGCGGCCGACAAGAGCGCCATGGGCGCGGCCCACCGGTATGAAACGGACATTGCGGCAAAGATCGGTGCGCTTGCCGACAGTCTGCTGGAGGCGACAGAGCGGCTGGAGGAGGATCTGGGCAAGCCTCATGGAGATTCCAGAGAAGCGATGGACTATGCCCACGACGCGATTCTTTCCGATATGGCCGCCGCGAGGAAGCTTGCCGACGAGCTGGAGACACTGACCGCCCGGGAATACTGGCCCTTCCCGGTGTACAGCGACCTGCTGTTCTATATTTAATTGCAAAAAATGCGCGCCGGGAAGCCAATTCGCTTCCCGGCGCGCAGCTTTTTTGCATTCAGCTTTCCATGTGCTTGCCCATAAACGAGGCGATGGTCTGTGCCAGTTTATATTCCGTTTCGGAGACGGGAATCAGGGGCCCCTGACCGACAAGCACGACTGCCCCCAGCAGATCGCCCTCCGACAAAATGGGGGCGGCCAGCAAAACCTGAAACTTCTCAACAGAGTCGCTTACCGGTATGGTGGGCTGAGCCGGGTCCGCCTGATAGACCTTGCGGGTTTCCATCTGCTCCTCCAGCTCGGGGGAAATGTGCTTGCCCATCAGCTCCCGCCGCCCGCCCCCGGCCACGGCCACGATGGTGTCCCGGTCGGTAACGGCGCAGATGGCGCCGGTGGACTTGCTGACGGACTCGCAAAGCTGTCCGGCAAAATCCTCCACGCCGCCCAGTAGCGAGTACTTTTTAAAAATTACCTCGCCGTCCCGGCTGGTGTAAATCTCTAACGGGTCGCCGTCACTGATAAGATTGACACAAAACACCTTGTCCGGCCTGTTTGGGCTGGACTGGGCGATTTGAAAGCAATGCTCCGTGCCCTGCCTGAAATTTCCGCCACCCTCCGCCAAGGCCATGGCGGGCACCGCTTCCTCTTCGGCCCCAAGGGATACGTCCGCTCCTGCGGATTGCAAAATCGCGTCCACGTCCGCCTTGAGCTGAATCTCAATGTGGTCCTCGAAAATATTTATGCGGTGGATCATCAGCTCCAGGTCGTTTCGCTCCAGCTTGGGCTTTTTGAGAATGTCCTCAAATACGTCCAAGGCGGTTTTGGCAACGCGGTTTACCTGAATAATGGTGTTGCGCTTGTCCTCGGTCATGGAAATCTGGCTTTGCAGGCCCTCGATGCGGCCAAGAAGGTCGCCCTCCAGCTCGTCGTAGGTCTGCTCCAGGGCGTCTTCCTGCTCCGGGTGGCGCATAATGTCCCGGATGCGCTGGCGCTTGGTGGCTTTCAGCTCCTCCTGAAGGTCCCTGAGAATCTCGCCGAGATGCTCCGCCGAACGCTCCGTTTCGTCCACGTCCTCCCGCTCCCGGGCAAGGTCCGCGTTCAGCCGGTCCAGCATGGCGGCGGAGTGCTCCCGCACTTTGCGGATATAGGCCTTCATCACCTCGTCCAGCCGGTCCACCCGGATATGGTGGCTGGTGCAGGCCTTCAAACCCCGCTTGTGATACTCCCCGCAGCGGTAGGCGTCCTTTAAATCCGGGCGGCTCATGGCGAACATGGGGGAGCCGCAGTCGCCGCAGAAAAGGAATCCGGAGTATACATTGTCGTTGACCTTCACGCCCCGGTAGTTGGCCGTGGTGCGCTTTTCCCGCAGGGCCATGGTGGTGGCGAAGGTGCGGTAGTCAATAATTGGCTGATGGTGGTTTTCAAACACCAGATGCTCCGACTCGTCCCGCTTCAATTCCCTGCCGTTAATTTTTTTGCGGGCGTACTTGCCCTGCCGCAGCGTGCCGATATAAAAATCGTTGTCCAGAATGCCCTGCACGGTGGCGATGCTCCACGTCGGCTTCACCTGACGGCGGTACTCCGCGCCCTCGGCCTCCTTGCGGTCCCGCTCCGCCATGCGGGGGGTGAGGATGCCTTGTTCGGTGAGGTAATTGGCAATTTTTTTATAGCCCCAGCCGTCGTTGTAAAGGGAAAAGATATGACGCACGATATCCGCCTCGGTAGGGACAATTTCAAACAATTGCTGCTTGTTGACGACATAGCCGTAGGGTGCGGCGCAGATCCATTTCGCGTCCGCCTGCCGCCGTTTGATGACCGACCTCACCTTTTTGCTGGTATCCGTCACCGGCATTTCGTTGATGAGAAACTGAAATTGGATTTTCAGCCAGTCGTCGTCGTTGGGAAAGTCGATGCCGTCCCCGATGGAAATAATGCGCACGCCCGCATCTCTCAAATCCTCCAGTTCCACCAGCCCCCGGCTGTTCCGGCGGGAAAAACGGGAGAAGTCTTTGATAAGAAGGATGTCCTTTTGATGGGCCATCAGCTCCCTCCGCAGGGTCTGATACCCCTCCCGCTGTTCAAAGGTATAGCCCGAACGGTCCCGGTCCTCGTAGAAGGAGAGAGAGGAGCCGGGAAAGCGCTGGCGCACAAAGTCCAAAAGAATGGCCTTTTGGTTTTCAATGGAGGTGTTGTCCCGGTCCAGCTCTTCATCCACGGAAATACGGCAATAGCCGGCGATATCAAAATATTCTGTCAATATAAATCACATCCGTAAAATTATAGATAGATAACATTGTATATCAGCTTTGAAAAATACGCAAGTAAAAAGATCGGCAGAGCGTTGGCTCTGCCGATTTTTTCGGGCAACGGTATGAAAACGAAAAAACTTGTAAGTGCCGAGGATGTGGGCGCGGAGGTTATACGCC
>JAEWML010000175.1 GCA_023393155.1 Bacillota bacterium | reverse complement strand
GTCCCGGCCTGCGGCTTTGGCCGCGGCCGCGATTTCGGCGCGCAAGCGCGCAATGTTTTCTCCAATGGACATAAAAGCCTTCCTTTCTCTAGCCTGCGTAATTGACCACCGCGCCGTGCTCCAGCCCCTCGGCGGAAAGAATCACCTCATCGCCGGGGCGCAGGGCAGTTTTGTCAACCCCGTCCGCGCGTACCACGGCGTAATCGTCGTCCCCGGACCACAGCACCGTCACCGGCTTGAAGCAGGCCTCCACGCCCACGATGCAGTAAACTCCGGCGGCTCCGTTTTCATCCACCCGGATGGCCTGCTGGGGAATCCGGATGCCCGAGTAGGAGGAGAGAATCACGTCGGCGGACTGGCGGCGCAGCAGCGTAAGCTGCGCCAGATAAGAGCGCCCGCGGAACACCACCGCCACACGCCCGTTTTCCGCCTCGCCGACGGACTGGACGGTGACGCTCAAATCCCGGTCCACGCCCTTGGCAAACCGCAGCGTCTGCGTGGCGCCGGGAACAAGAGCCTTTGCGTCGGCGGCGGAAAAAGCGGCCGCAAAGTACCAGGTATCTCCCGCCACCAGCTTTCCCACGTCCCCGGTGGTCCCGGAGGGCTGCAAGCTCCCAAGGGCGGAGGGTGTCAGCGAGTCCAGCGTATCGGGCGTCAAAACCGTTTCATAGCCGTCCACCACGGCGGAATACAGCCCCGCCGTGGGGGCTGATACCGTCCGGGTGGAGCCGGCGGACTGCGCCTTCAGCCCGGTAAGCTGGCTTTTCAGCTCCGCCGTCTGGGCCTTTAGCTCCTCGGCGTCCGTATAGGTGTAATCCCGGCGCAGCACCAGCGCCTCCAGCTCCGCCACGCTGCCCGAGGCCGTGTCCAGCCGGTCTGCGGCCACGGCCCGGCGCATGGTTACAAGCGTTTCCGCGATCTGGCTGTCCAGTTGAAGGGCCGCTTCGCTGGCAGAGGCCGCCTCCGACGCATAGTTTAGCTGGTCCAGACGGGTCTGGAGCTTGTCAATCTCCGTCTGTCGGTCCAAGGAAGCCTGGTCGGAATAAATCTGCGCAACCTTTCCGCCTGCGGACACCCGCTCCCCCTCCCACCGGGTCAGCCGCAGCAGCCCGCCCCCGGAATCCGGCAGCACCAGCTCGTCCCGCACCAGAAAGCCGGTGACGGAAATGGTGTCCTCCACCTGATAGGAATAGGCCACGGCGGTAATCAGCGGGTCGGCATAGGCCTGATAGACCTTGATTCCAAAGTAGGTCACAACAGCCAGAAAAATCAAGACCGTCAAGGCTTTGGTGCCCAGCGACCCACCCTTTTTCCCGGCGGTTTTCCGGCCAAAAGCTGCTTCCTCCTCCGCGCTTTTGACGAATTCAATTTTTGGAGCGTTATGTTTTTTCATAGGTACCTTCTTTGTCTCTTGGGCGGGGAACGCCGGGTTTGCCCCGCCCGGTTATTCCTCGTTCAGGTCCACCGTCCGCACAGGGGCGATGGTAGAGATGGCGTGCTTGTAAATCACCTGCTGCTTGCCCTCGGAATCCAGAACCACCACAAAAGAGTCGAACCCCGTGATAATTCCCCGCATCTGAAAGCCGTTCATTAAAAACAGCGTGACAGGGACCCGATCCCGGCGGGCCTTGGTGAGAAAAATGTCCTGCAAATTTGATTTGTTCTGCATATGTATCCGCTCCTTTTCTTTTTTTCAAGCGGACTGAGCGCTCTCTGCCCGCCTTGGACCTAGAATAAGCCCTCCTCGGAGAGAATTTCAGTCGAAATCTGCATGGCGCGGACAAAATCTCGGTTTTTTTCCCATTCAATCCAGCGGACGCCGGGGTCCCGCCGCAGCCAGGTGAGCTGGCGCTTGGCGTATTGCCGGGAGCGGAGCTTCACCTCTTCCACGGCCTCCCGTTCGGTTTTTTCATCCGCCAAAACTCCGGCGAACTCCTTATAACCGATGGCCTGCATGGCGGTGGCGCTGCGGGGAAGGCCCCTGCGCAAAAGCGCACGCACCTCGTCCAACAGCCCCGCTTCCACCATGGCGTCCACCCGGCGGTCAATCAGTTCTTTCATGTCGGCCCGGTCGGCAAACCGCAGCCCGATTTTTACCGCTTCAAATCTGGGGGGCAGCGCCTGCTCGGCGGCGTTGTGGGCGGAGATGGTCTGCCCCGTCTCGTGGAAAACCTCCAATGCGCGGAGAATGCGCTTTTCGTCGGCGGGGTGAAGCTTTTTGGCAGAAATGGGGTCCACCCGGCGCAGTTCCTCCAAAAGGGGGGCGATGCCATCCTGCTCCAGCCGGTCCTCCAGCTCCGCCCGAACAGCGCCGCCCGCCATACCGGGGGCAAAGCCGTGGCCCCGCAGCAGCGCGTCCAGCCACAACCCGGTGCCGCCCACCAGAACGGGGCGCTTGCCCCGGGCCAGAATGTCTTCCACCACCGGCGTGGCGGCGGAGACATATCGGGCGGCGGACCAGCTCTCCGCCGGGTCCGCCACGGCAAGCATATGGTGGGGGATTCCCTCCGTCTCCTCGGGCGTGGGGGCGGCGGTTCCGATGGCCATGCCCCGGTAAATCTGCATGGAGTCGCAGGAGACGACCTCTCCGTTGTATGTTTGGGCCAGCAGAACGCCCAGCCTCGTTTTTCCGCAGGCGGTGGGGCCCACCACGCAGATGAGCTTTTCCGCCATATCAGTCCTCCGGGCTCAGCGGGGTGACAATGGGTGTTCCGTTGGCGTTCAAAAGAGGGGTCAGCCCCGCGGCAGAGCCGCTGAAGTGAAAGAAATAGTTTACCCCCGTCTCCCGGTCCACCCAGATTTCACTGCCGTTGATGGTTCCCTCGCCGTCTATTTTTACAAATCGCCTCGCCATTGCATGGCTCCTTTCCGTCTATGCCCGTTTAAACATTTTTTCAAGCTCGTATTTGGTCAGCCGCGCCTTTACAGGCCGCCCGTGGGGGCAGTATTGAATCTCGCCGGACTGCACCTTGTCCACCAGCGCCCGCAGCTCGCTCTCGTCGCTGTCCCAGCCCGCCTTGATGGCGGCCTTACAGGCGATGGTGTGCAGCAGATTCTGCCGCTTTTCCGTGGGACTGCGTCCGGCACGCAGATTTTCCGCCAGCTCCTCCAGCGTGGCGGGAATGTCCGCCGCGTCCAGATCTTCCGGGACCTCCCGCACCAGCACCGCCCCGTCTCCAAAGTCCTCACAGGCAAGGCCCAGAGACTCTAAAAGAGAAAGATTTTCCAGCAGCAGCGCGCAGTCCTCTCGGGACAGCTCCGCCGCAACAGGGCGCAGCAGGGTTTGGCGCATGGGGGGTTGCTGGGACGCCATCAGGCGGTCAAAATTGACCCGCTCGTGGGCGGCGTGCTTGTCGATGAGCCACACGTTCTGGTGTGCATCCTCGCAGACAATATAGGTTTTTAAAACCTCGCCCGCGATGCGCCAGGGGGCCTCCGGCCCGTCCTGCGTCATCCGCTCTCCCGGAAGGGACAAACTCTCCTGCTCCATGGAAGCAGCGGGGAAAAAGGGCCTTTCGCCCGAAACGTGCGGCCCTGCGGACACCGGCTCTGCGGACTGTTGGACAAAACGCGCCTCCGCGTCGAAGTGGGCAGACTCCTGTGCCTCACTGCCCACAGGCGGGGTTCCCGCGTTCCAAGACTCGCCCGGGTTTTCCTTCTTTGCGGCAAGGCCTCCGGAAACAGGAACGGAAAGCTCCACCGGGTGGGACGGCGCGTATGCAAACGCCTCCCGGGCGCTGTCCGCCACGCGGACGGAGGAGGGCCGCTCGGTGTTCCACCCGGCAAAAACGGAGGGCTTTCCATCCGCATTTCGCACCGGGTCGGCGGGCCGCCACTGCGCCGCCGTCTTGCCGCCCCCGGCAAGGGCGCTCTGGCGGAAGGTTTTCGCATCCATGGTCTGGTAAAAATTCCCCCGGGGGTTTACCGTCGCCTCCGGCGCGGGAGCCGCCGCCTGCGGCAGTCCGTCCGCCGCCAGGCTGTCCAGCACGGTGTGGTACACCGCGTCGAACACCTCCCGGTCCCTTGAAAATTTCACGGTGGTTTT
>JAEWML010000024.1 GCA_023393155.1 Bacillota bacterium | reverse complement strand
CGGAGCGGGTGGTGCTGGACGACGGAAAGTTTGAAATGCTGCTTATCCCCAACCCCAAAACCGCCATTGAGCTGAACAACCTCATTCTGGCGCTGCTGAATCAGGAGTATGACCGGGGCGGGCTGGTGTTTCGCCATGTGTCCTCCATCCACATGGAGACGGAGGACGAGGTGCCGTGGTCCCTTGATGGTGAGTATGCCCCCGCCGTGCCTGCGGTAGACATTGAAAATCGGAAGCAGGCCCTCTCCTTTTTGCTGGGCTGAGGGAGTTTGCAGGAAAAAGGATTTGGCAGAATGAAGGAAATAAACGTAAAAACGCTCCAAGCCCTGTGGCGAAACCGCACGCCGGGGCTTTTGGGGCGGAAAAATGAATTTGCGGTGCTGTGTCCCTTTGTGCAGCGGGAGGACGGGCTGCACCTGCTGTTTGAGGTGCGCGCCGCCACGCTGCGCCGGCAGGGCGGGCAGGTGTGCTTTCCCGGCGGACGGATGGAGCCGGGGGAGACGGCGGAGCAGTGCGCCCTGCGGGAGACGGAGGAGGAGCTGTGCATTCCCCAAAGCAGCATTCAACTGCTGGGCCGGTCGGACTATCTGTGCCAGCCGGGGCACTTTTTCCTTCAGCCGGTGCCGGGACTGGTGGACGAGGCGGGCTTTTGCGCCCTGCGCCCCTCCCCGGCGGAGGTGGCAGAGGTATTCACCGTGCCGCTGGAGTTTTTCCGCAGCAACCCGCCGGAGATGTACTTCTACACGCTGGAGCCGGAAAGCCCCTCGGACTTTCCCTATGACGCGGTGGGCGTTTCCCCGCCCTATAACTGGGAGGGCGGCGAGGTGGACGTTCCCATCTGGCGCTGGGAGGGCCGGGCCGTATGGGGCATGACCGGGCGCATCGTGAAAAACCTGATTGAAACCATGGAGGCGTTTTAGGGGGAAATTTCATCCCCCGGATATAAAACCGGCGCGGCCCACAGGCCGCGCCGGTTTTGCCATTCCCCGCCGATGGAGGCGCAGGGGACATGCCGTGGAACGGAGGACTGAGCGCCGAGCTTCATCAAAGCTGCCGCCCGGAGAGCGGTTATTGCAGGGCGGCGATGCATTTGGCGCAGAGGTACGTGCACCCGTTGAGCTGCTTCAGGTCTTCCGTGGAGCCGCACCGGACGCACGCCGATGAGGCCTTTTGCAGGATGATTTGCCCGCCGTCCGTGTCCATCAGGATTTCAAGGCCGTCCTTTTCCTCAATGCCGAAGCGCTTCCTCGTCTCCACAGGCAGGACGACCCGACCCAGCTCATCCACCTTTCTGACAATGCCGGTTGACTGTATCATACGTTCTCTCTCCCGTTCTTTTTATAGCCTTAATAGCTAGAAACTGAGTTTTCAGCTTTAATCGTAGCACATATTTTTGCCGCATTCAACCCCTATTTAGGGATATTTCTACTAATAGGGGATTTTACATTTTTGCAAAACGTGTATGCTATTTATGGATACTACCCCCGGATAGACGTGAGGTGAAGATATTGGATTCTAAAAGTCTTGGCAGAAAACTGAAAGAATACAGGGTCAAGGCCGGGTGGAGCGTTGAGGAATGTTCGGAGAGAATCGGTATCAGTCACAGATATTTAACCGACATTGAGCGCGGCGACAAGGTGCCTAGGCTGGAGACGTTCATTCTCATTCTCAATACGCTGGCGGCCCCGGCGGACGACGTGCTTCAGGACAGTCTGGTGGCGGGCTATGAGGCCAAGAGCAACTACATTCTCAAAAAGCTGGAGGCCCTTGACGTGACCCGCCGAAAGCAGGCGCTGGATATTCTGGACGGCGTGATTTCCTCCCTGAAAAACGATTAAAAACCTTTGAACGTTCGCGTTCAAAGGTTTTTCTTGCAAAAATCGAAGATTCAGCATATAATATAAGGCTGTGCAAAAAAACGTGCAATACTTGCGTGCCCGACAGGCGGGCGCGTGGCGCGGGGGACGCCCGGGACCCCCGCCATACAATAAGGAGAAGAACAAAATATGCAGAATGAACAACTGAGAAACGTCGCCATCATCGCCCACGTTGACCACGGCAAAACCACGCTGGTGGACCAAATGCTCAAGCAGGGCGGCGTGTACCGCGAGAATCAGGAGACGGTGGAGCGTGTCATGGACTCCGGCGACCTGGAGCGGGAGCGGGGCATCACGATTTTGGCGAAGAACACCGCCGTGCGCTTTAAGGACACGAAGATCAACGTGGTGGACACCCCGGGCCACGCGGACTTTGGCGGCGAGGTGGAGCGCATTTTGAAAATGGTCAACGGCGTTATTTTGCTGGTGGACGCCGCGGAGGGCCCCATGCCCCAGACCCGCTTTGTTCTCAGCCGCGCGCTGGAGCTGGGCCACCGGGTCATCGTGGTGGTGAACAAGATCGACCGCCCGGACCAGCGCATCCACGAGGTGGTGGATGAAGTGCTGGAGCTGTTGATGGATTTGGACGCCACCGCCGAGCAGCTTGACAGCCCCATGCTGTTCTGCTCCGCGCGGCAGGGCATCTGCTCTTACACGCCGGAGAACTTGGGCACCGATTTGAACCCCCTGTTCGAGACGATTCTGCAATACATCCCCGCGCCGGAGGCGGACACCCAGCAGCCCTTTCAGATGCTGGTGTCTTCCATCGACTATAACGAGTTTGTGGGCCGCATTGCCATCGGCCGCATCGAGCGGGGCGTTTTGAAGCAGAATCAGGAGATTGCGGTTTGCAACTTCCACGATCCGGAGGCCACGCCCCGCAAGGCGAAGGCCACCGCCATCTATGAGTTTGAGGGCCTTGCCCGCAAGCCCGTGGCCGAGTCTGCCGCCGGCAACATCATCGCCATGAGCGGCATTCCCGACGTGACCATCGGCGACACCATCTGCGAGCCTGCCGCCGTGGAACCGCTGCCCTTTGTGGCCATCTCCGCCCCCACCATGGAAATGACCTTCTCGGTGAACGACTCGCCCTACGCGGGCCGGGAGGGAAAATTCGTCACCTCCCGCCAGCTCCGGGACCGGCTGTACCGGGAGACGCTGAAGGACGTGTCCCTCCGGGTTTCCGACACGGACACCTCCGAGGCCTTCAACGTGGCGGGCCGGGGCGAAATGTCCCTGAGCATCCTGATTGAGACGATGCGCCGGGAGGGCTATGAATTTCAGGTGTCTCCCCCCCGCGTGCTGTACAAGGAGATCGACGGAAAAGAGTGCGAGCCTATTGAGCGGCTGGTGGTGGACGTGCCCGGCGACAGCGTGGGTTCTGTGATTGAAAAGCTGGGCCAGCGCAAGGCGGACATGCTGGAGATGACCCCGCTGGGCAGCCGTATGCGGATTGAATTTCTGATTCCCGCCCGGGG
>JAEWML010000153.1 GCA_023393155.1 Bacillota bacterium | reverse complement strand
ACGGTACCCACGCACCAGCCGTAATCAATCCAGTCTCCGGATTTGACGACTTTGACAGCCTCGTCCGCAGTCTTCAGTTTCTGTTTGTATGTCTCCTGATAGCTCATGAAAAATTCCTCCCTGTTTTTCAATAAAACCATGCAGTTTCAAAGATTGTCAATATTGTAACATAATCGTTTTTGGAATGCAATCAAATCTGAGAAATATGCGCGCGGGATTTCCTCAGCGGCGTTATCCGACAAAGCTCTGCGCAGGAGGAGCACCAGTCGTTGTCACGCTTGATTTTCCTGGAAAAAACCGGAGCCTACAAAAAGCAGTCGCCGGTTGCCCGTCCTCCGTCCCGCGGTCTTTAAAAATTTTCGGCAATTTGCCGAAAGCACTCTGTCCGCATTCCGTGGGATGCGCGTATCCTGTCGGGAAGACGAATGCAAAGAAAGCTCCGGAAATGCAAAAGCACTTCCGGAGCTGAATCGCGTATCAATCGGGGAGGCTCGGCTTATTCAGCCTCAGTCTCGGATTCGTCCTGCGCTGCGGGAGCCAGCAGAGCGCGGATAGACAGGGAAATCTTCTTCTTCTCCTCGTCCACGGCAATGATCTCGGCTTCCACTTCCTGACCCTCGCTCAGCACGTCGCCGGGCTTTTCGATGCGCCGGTCGGCAATCTGAGAAATGTGAATCAGGCCGTCCACGCCAGGGACAACCTCGGCAAACGCACCGAAAGTCATCAGCTTGACGATGCGGACCGTAGCCACGTCGCCCACGCGGTACTTGCTCATGAAGTCCTCCCAGGGGTTCACGCCGCGATCCTTCACGCCCAGAGAAATCTTGCGCTTCTCGGCGTCAAAGGAAATGACATACACCTCCATGCTGTCGCCCACCTTGCAGACCTCGGAGGGGGTCTTGATGCGGCTCCAGCTCAGCTCGGAGATGTGCACCATGCCGTCCACGCCGCCGATGTCCACAAACACGCCGTAAGCGGTCATGGACTTCACGGTGCCGGTATAGCGCTTGCCAACCTCGATGCTGTTCCACACCTCGTCCTGCGCGGCCCTGCGGGCCTCGTCAGCCACGGAGCGGATGGAACCCACCACACGGCGGCGGGCGCGGTTAACCTCGGTGATGCGGAGCTGCACCTTGGACTTGACCATGGTATCAAGGTCCGCGCCGCGGGGCATGCCGCTCTGAGAGGCGGGCACGAACACGCGCACGCCCTTGACGGAAACGACCACGCCGCCCTTGTTGACCTCGGTGACGACGCCCTCCATCACGGTCTTGTCCTCCACGGCCTGCTCAATGTTCTCCCAGACCTTCACAGTATCAAGACGCTTCTTGGACAGCTCGGCATAGCCTTCGATGTCATTGACGCGGACGATATATGCCTCGATCTCGTCGCCCACCTTCAGAAGATCCTCGGGCTTGGCATTGGGATCGTCGCTCAGCTCGCTGGCCTTGATGTACGCGGCCTGCTTGGCGCCCACATCCACCTGTACCTCCGTGGGACCCACGGCCGTGACGATGCCGGTTACCTTTTCCCCTGTATTTAAAGTCTTAAAAGATTGATTCAGCAGCTCCTCAAAGGATTCCTCGCCGTTTTCGACGCTCATGATTTCTTCACTCATCGTTGCATATACCTCCTTAATGATGCCCGCAGGCGTGGAGGCACCGGCCGTCAGACCTGCAACAGAGCAACCATTGAAAAAATCCGGCAAGAGCTCGTCCGCCCCCTCAATTTGGAGAACGCGCGGGCATCTCTCAATACAAATATCCGTCAAATGTTTGGTGTTTGCACTTCTGGGGTCTCCAACCACCACCATCGCGTCCACCCGCCCGGCAATCTCTGCCGCTTCGGATTGACGCTTACGCGTAGCATTGCATATTGTATCAAATATTTTGGCGTTTGTACACTGTTTTTTTAAGATTTTTACGGAAGTCTCAAAAAGTTCACGAATGCAGGTGGTCTGTGCCGCCACCGTGATGGGAAGGTCCCGCCGCGCGGGGTCCTCCGTAAGCCAGAACGCAAGCTCCTCCGGCCCGCCGAAAATCAGCGGATGCCTGCAATAGCTGGCGATTCCCTGAATTTCGGGATGGTTCCGCTCCCCGATAATGATAACCTGCCGTCCGTCCTCCTCCGCCTGCCCAACAAGGGTTTGAATCCGCAGCACGTTGGGGCAGGCGGCGCTGACGCAGCGAAGTCCCCGCGCCGTCAGTTCCTCCACCAGCTCCCGCCGCTCTCCGTGGGAGCGGAGCACCACGGATGCGCCCTCCGGCGCGTCCTTCGGCCCAGCGATTTTCCGCACGCCCAGAGCCTCAAGCTCCGCCACCACGCGGGCATTGTGAATCAGGTCCCCCAGCATGACGCAGCAGCCGCTTTCGGCGGCGGTTTTCTTCGCAAGCTCCACCGCTCGCTCCACGCCATAGCAAAAACCGGCGCTCTGCGCCAAGAACACTTTCACAGCGGTATCCCTCCCACGGCCTGCCCGCCCAAAGCATAGGCCGCCGCAAGAACCTCGTCCGCCGCCGCCTGAATCTCCTCTGCCGTGCCGTGCTTCCCGGTAATCCGGGGCTCATAGGGTTCTCCGAAAATAATGCGGGTACGCCGGAAGGGCTTCTTCTCTCCGTCCACAAACACCGGCACCAGCTTCGCTCCCGTGCGAATTCCGATCATGGCCACTCCGCCGTGGGCGTGGGCAGGCAGGCCGTCCACATGGCCGATGCCGTTCCGAACGGTGGTCCCCTCCGGAAACATCAGCAGATTATCTCCGGATTTGATGGCCTGCATGGCAGTTTTGACCGACTGAATGTCGCCGCCGCCCCGACTGACGGGAAACGCCCCTACCCGGCGCAGAATCCAGCCCAGAAGCGGATTGCGGAACAACTCTTCCTTCGCCATAATGTGCAGCCGGTAATTCACCGGCAGCACCAGTGCCACCATCACCGGGTCCCAGTCGCTGGCGTGGTTGGGGCACAGCAGCGCGCCCCCACGGGGCAGGCGGTCCATCCCCTCCACATCGGCGGGGTGGAGAAGCCGGGTGATAAAGCCCACCACATAGTAAATAAACACAAAAAAGCGGTTAAAAGGCTTCATTTCAGCGCCTCCTCCACCACCCGCGAAAGCGCGGCCAGGCTCTCCTGAAAATTCAGCTCCGTGGTATCCACCACAAACGCTTCCTCTGCCTGACGCAGCGGCGCCGCGGCGCGGTGGGAGTCGTCCCAGTCCCGCTGGACAATCTCGCTGCGCACCTGATTCAGCGCTTCCGGCGTTCCCCGCTCCGAAAGCTCCAGATACCGACGCTTCGCTCGGACCTCCACCGAGGCGGTGAGAAAAATTTTCACGTCCGCGTCGGGCAAAACCACCGTACCGATATCCCGTCCGTCCATCACTACGCTGTGGCTGCGGGTCAGCTCTCGCTGCATCTCCAGCAGATACGCCCGAACCTTCGGGTGGGCGGAAACGACGGAGGCATATTTGGAAACCTCCGGAAGACGAATCTCTTCGGACACGTCTTCCCCGTTTAAAAACATGCGCTGCGTTTCATCTTCGCCCCGGCGCAACTCCACCTTCGCCTGCGCAAGCAGCCGCAGCACCGCCGCCTCGTCGGCCGGGTCCACCCGGCAGCGGCGAACATAACAGCCGATGGTCCGGTAAATGGCGCCGGTGTCCACGTACAGATATCCTTTTTCTTTTGCCAGCGCCCGGGCCAGGGTGCTCTTCCCCGCGCCGGAGGGCCCGTCGATGGCAATGCTCACGTTCTTCATGGGAATGCTCCTTACTCCTTGGTATCCGCCGCTGCAAAGCCCGCGGCGCGCCCGGTCGCCCAGGCAATTTGCAGGTTAAAGCCGCCGGTATAGGCGTCCACATCAATCAGCTCACCTGCAAAGTATAAACCCTTGACAGTCTTTGATTCCATGGTGTGCGGGTCAATCTCACGCACCTTTACGCCGCCGGCGGTGACAATGGCCTCCTCCACGGGGCGGGGCGCTTCGACGGCAATGGGAAAATGCTTTAAAAGGCGCAGCAGACCCTGCCGTTCCTCTCGCGTGACTTCGTGCACCTTTCGATGCGGGGAAATCCCACAGCACTCCACCATGACCGGAATCAGCTTTTGGGGCAACAGGTCGCTCAGCGCGTTGCAAAAATCGCTGTTGGCGTATTTTTCAAAGTCCGAGAGCAACCGCTTGTCCAACTGCCCCTCGTCCAGCGCGGGCTTCAAATCAATTTCCAACCGATACGCCTTATCGCCGAAATGCCGCATATGGGCGGAAGCGGACAGCACCAGCGGGCCGCTGACCCCGAAGTGGGTAAACAGCAGCTCGCCAAAGTCGGTATGAATTTTCTTGTTGTTTTCAAAAACCGAAAGCCCCACGTTTCTCAGTGAAAGTCCCTGCAATTCCGCGCAGAGGTTCCCCGCTTCCCGCAGGGGCACCAGAGAGCCGCGCAGGGGCGTGACCGTATGACCCGCCTGCTCCGCGAACCGGTGTCCGTCTCCGGTGGAACCGGTGGCAGGGTAGGAAATTCCGCCGGTGGCCAGAATTACCGCGTCGGCACTCAGCGGGCCCCGCTCCGTTTTCACGCCCCGGACCGCCCCGTCCTCAAGCAGCAGGCTTTCCGCCCGCCGCCGCAGGATGGAGACGTTCAGCTTTTTCAGCCGCCGCTCCAGCGCGCCGCTGACATCAAAAGAGCGGTCAGACACGGGAAATACCCGCCGTCCCCGCTCCACCTTCAGCGGAACGCCCAGCTCCTGAAAAAACATCATGGCGTCCCGTCCGTCAAACCGGGAAAACGCGCTGTATAGAAACTTTCCGTTGCGGGGGACATTGGCCAACAGCTCCTCGCACCCAGAATCGTTGGTGACATTGCACCGGCCCTTGCCGGTAATATTCAGCTTTTTCCCAAGGCGGTCGCCCGGCTCCAGCAGCGTCACGGACGCGCCTCGCTCCGCCGCCGAAATCGCGGCCATCATGCCGGCGGCCCCGCCGCCGACCACCAGGACTTTTTTATTCATCGTCTGCCCTTCCAAACACGCCGTAGGTTTCCCAGATGTCCTCCAGTTCGGAGAAGATGTTGGATACGTCTTTTCCCAGCCGGAAGCCCAGAGCCACCAGCAGGGCGTTTACCATGGACATGGGGGCCACCATGGAGTCCACAAAGGATATCATCTCGCTGGGAGCCAGAACCGCCGCGCTGGACATCTGCCCCAGGGGGGACAGTTCGTTGTCCGTGATGCCCAGAATTGTCGCGCCCCGATCCTTGGCAAATTTCGCCGTGTTAATGGTGATTTTGGAATACCGGGGGAAGCTGATGGCCAGCATCACGTCACCGGGCCCGATGCGGAACAGCTGTTCAAAAATCGCTCCCGCCTCGTTGGATTGCACCAGCGTTACGTTGTCCAGCAGCAGATGCATATAAAAGTTCAGATACCCCGCCACAAAGGAGGATGACCGCACGCCCAAAATATAGATGTGCCGCGCCCGCACCAGCTCATCCACCACAAGGTCAAACTCCCTGCGATCCGCCTTGTCCGCCACCATCCGAAGCCGGTCGAAGTCGGAGCGCATCACGGAGGACAGCACGTCATGTCCGCTCATCATGCTGTCCGCCACCTGAATACGCTGGGTGGATGTCAGGCGGCTGCGAATCATTTCCTGCAGCGTCCGCTGCAAGGCGGGATAGCCCGCGTAGCCCAGCTCGTAGGCAAAGCGGACCACCGTGGATTCACTGACGCCTGAGAGCTGCCCCAGCTTGCTGGCCGTCATAAACGCGGCCTTGTCATAGTTCTCCATAATGTAGGACGCGATGCGCTTTTGTCCCTTTGAAAAGCCGCTCATGCCG
>JAEWML010000052.1 GCA_023393155.1 Bacillota bacterium | reverse complement strand
GCCGTGTAGACCCCGTTATAACCTGCACCTTTACGGACAGGTGGGTCGCCTCCAGCACGCTTTATCGCTTCCAACATCCAGCCGCAGACAGCAGCCGGGAGGCCTGCGAACCACGGTCTGATCCGGCATCCCTTATAACGAAATGTGGGTTAAAAAAGGCCTATCACGCACCTCGCAGGGTTCCTCGTGCGCATTTACATCATGGGTACGGAAAAAGGTCAGGAGTTTTCGTCCTCCTCGTCTTCAAACAGGGCCTCCATGAACAAATCGTACACCGCGTCCAGCTCCTCGTCGGAGTCTAAGGTGGAAAGCAGCTCCTCGCCGTTTTCCATCAGGACCTTTAGGATCACCAGGCCGGTGTCGGGGTCCTCCTCGTCGGAGTCCTCCGTCTCGGCGGGAAAGAAAGCCATGTATTTCTGGCCATTGTGCTCCAGCGCGTCCACGAGTTCCAATTCGATATCGTTTCCGTCCTCATCGGTGATGGTGACAAAAGTGGGGCTGAACTCCTCGCTCATAGAGGTGCCTCCTTACGGTTAGTTTCGTTGAATATATTGTACCCGCTCCGTCGGAAAAATGCAAGTGAATCAGGTGTGCAAATCGTGGGAAAAAGAAATTTTGGGGCAGGTAATTTTTCCTGCATATAAAAAATTCCCCTGAATTAGGGAACTTTTATCAAGAAAAAAGCGACAATTTTGGTGTTGACAGGAATGGTAAAATAAAAGATACTATGGCGTATTATGTGCGGCCGTTTTGCCAAGGGAGGGTGAATCGGCTGCCCCCCTGAACTAAGGAAAAGGAGGTGTCCTGCAATGGAAGAGCACGGCAGACACCGGGAATCGTCCCAGCCCCGTGAGCACCGCCGCCGCAGGCCCGGAAGAAATTCCATGGATACAATTTGGTTTGTAGTCCGAACCCTGCTGCTGGTTGGCATTCTCTCCGGCGCGATGATTGCCGGTATTTTCATGTATTATGTGAAAACGACGCTGACGCCCACTTTGGACATCAATGCCGACGACTATACCATGAACCTCAGCTCTGTCATTATGTATGAGAACAGCGAGACGGGGAAATGGGAAGAGCTCCAGATGATTTACGGCGATGAGAACCGCATCTGGGTGGATTACGACCAAATTCCCAAGACCATGTGGCAGGCGGCGGTGTCCATCGAGGACGAGCGCTTCTTCGGCCACCACGGCGTGGATTGGATCCGCACCGCCAGTGCCGCGAAAAACCTGTTTTTTCCCACCAGCAGTACATTTGGCGGCTCCACCATTACCCAGCAGGTGCTGAAAAACATGACCCGCGACGACGACGGCACGGTGAACCGCAAGGTGCGGGAGATTTTCCGGGCGCTGGAGTTTGAGAAAAAGTACTCCAAGGAAGAGATTTTGGAGCTTTATCTCAACACCATTTATCTGGGCCAGAAGTGCTACGGGGTGCAGACCGCCGCGCAGTTTTACTTCGGCAAGGACGTGTCAGAGCTGTCGGCGGCGGAGTGCGCCAGCATCATTGCCATCACCAACAATCCCTCGCTGTACGGGCCCATGTCCACCGTCGTCATCACCAACAAGGAAACCGGAGTGAAGAAAACGGCACGGGAAATGAACCGGGACCGCCAGAAGAACATCCTGTGGAAGATGTATGAACTGGGTTATTTTGAAAGCGAGGAAGCGTATCAGGACGCTCTGAATGAGGAGCTGCAATTTACCGACGGCTCCGTCTCCGCCCAGGAGCTGGTGGCTGCCGACAACGTTGAAAAAAGCGGCGGAACCTCCACCGGCATTAACTCCTATTTTGTGGATAAGGTGATTCTTGACGTCTCCGAGGACTTTGCCAAGCAGCTTGGCATTACCACCGGGGCGGCGCGCAAGCGGCTTTACAACGGCGGCTATACGATTTACTGCACCGTGGACCCGCATATTCAGGAAATTGCCGAGTCCGTGTATCAGGAGCGCGCCAATCTGGACGTGACCTCCTCCAGCGGACAGGATCTTCAGTCCGGCATCACCATCGTGGACCCGGCCACCGGCAATGTAAAGGCCATGGTGGGCAAGGTGGGCGCCAAGCTGGATAATCTGGGCTGGAACTATGCCGTGGGCAAGCGGCAGTGCGGTTCCGCCATCAAGCCCATTACGGTTTACGCCCCGGCGCTGGACGCCGGAGTGGTTACCATGGCATCCACCTTTGACGACTATCCCGTGCGCCTGCTGAACGACAACCCGTGGCCGAAAAACTCCCCGCAGGGCTATAAGGGCTGGACAACCCTTTCCAGCGGCGTTGCAAACTCCGTCAACACCGTGGCCGTACAGGTAATCGAAAAACTGGGCGTTAAAAACTCCTTTGACTTTGCCACGGAGAAGGAGAATCTGGATTTGGTGGCGGACGACATCAATACGGCGGCGCTGGGTCTGGGCGGCCTGACCTACGGCGTCTCCACCGAGGAGATGGCGGCGGCCTACGCGGTGTTTGCCAACGGCGGCGTGTACAATTCTCCCCGTCTTTATACGAAGATGGAGGACGGCAACGGCAACGTCATTCTGGACAACGAGACGGAAACCCATGTGGCCGTGAAGGAAACCACCGCCTATTTTATGAACCAACTGCTTCAGGGCGTGATGAACGGAGGCACCGCTTCCCGGTACAAGCTCTCCGGTATGACCAGCGCCGGTAAGACCGGCACTACCACCGACAATAAGGACCGGTATTTCGTGGGTTACACGCCCTATTATGCCGCGGCGGTCTGGTGCGGCTATGACAAGCCCGAGCGCATCAGCTACTCCGGAAACCCCGCCGCCTCCATGTGGCAGAAGGTCATGCAAAAAATTGCGGACGAGCAGGAGAACAAGTCCTTTCCCAAGCCCACCAGCGGCCTCGTCAAGGTGACGGTGTGCGCCGACAGCGGCCTTCTGGTCACGGACGCCTGCGCGTCGGACCTGCGGGGCAGCCGTGTGCGGGAAGTGGAAGTGGCTGCGGGCACCGCGCCGGTGGAGGAGTGCAGTCTCCATAAGTTCTATGACTACTGCACCGAGGGCAAGGTTCTTGCCACGCCGCTATGCCCCGCGACCAGCGTGAAGCCTGTGGCTCTGTTGGACTATACCCGGGTGGACTATGGCCCCAGCATCAAGGCGGACGACAACGCCTATCTGATTGGCTCGCTGCGGACGCAGTTGGAAGACGGAACGGTTGTGCTCCCGCCCTGTCCGGTTCATCAGGACGGCGTCTTGCCCACCGAGCCCGGTGAGGAGGGGGAGACGACTACCCCCGATGATGGGGAGGACTCGGGGCTTGCCCCGCCGCCGAAGACTGAGCCGGGCGGCAGCGGCTCCGGCGGCGGAACGACTTCGCCGACAGAACCCACGGAACCATCCGAGCCTTCCGGCACCGGGATAGACGATTGGATCAACAACGTCTGGAACACGGGAAACTGATGCAGCACAAAACCGCCGCACGGCTGTGCGGCGGTTTTTCATTTACGCGAAACGAAAGCGCGCGGTTTCACAGACAAAAAAGGGCGCGGATTCCATGGTGTGAAAACGCCCGGGATTGCCGGAGAACCGGATTTTCCCCGTTTTGCGGAATCAGGCCGCGGGGTATGGACATTTCACCGAAAAATTTTCCCGAAGGGCGGAAAAATTCTTGTGTTTGTGCATTGCAACCTGTCCGCTTCTATGGTAAACTAGTCGGAGTGCAAGGACAAATGACCATGGGAGGCGGACGAAATGGGCAGAGAAATCAAGTTTTATATTGTAGCGGCGGACGCCCTGCCGGAGATTTTTGTGAAGGTGGCGGAAGCCAAGCGCATGATTCAGACTGGCGAGGTAAACACGGTGGGCGCCGCCACACGGATGGCGGGCATCAGCCGCAGCGCGTTTTATAAGTACAAGGATTCCGTGCAGCCCTTCAACGATTTGAAATCGGAGCACATCATCACGTTTTACGGAATGCTGAAGGATGCGCCGGGCGTGCTGAGCCGCGTGCTGTCGGGCTTTGCTGGGGCGGGCGCCAACATCCTGACCATCAATCAGAGCATTCCCACCAACGGCTGCGCCGCCGTCACCGTGTCCGCGGAAACCTCGGACATGGAGATGACGCTGGAGGCGTTTTTGGAGCAGGTTTCCGGCGTGGAGGGCGTGGTCCGGTTTGAGGTGCTGGCCGGATAAAAACAGCGAAAGGATCGATCCATGAGTAAGATTGCAATTTTGGGCTTTGGCACGGTGGGGACCGGCGTAGCCAGGGTAGTGGCGGAAAACGCCCGGCAGATCGAACGAAAGCTGGGAGAGCCGCTGAATGTGAAGTCCGTTCTGGTCCGTCATTTTAAGGACAGCCCCTACCGCCAGCTTATGACCGACGATTTTTCAACCATTGAGCGGGATGATGAAATCGGCGTGGTGGTGGAGGCAATTGGCGGAATAGAGGCGGCATATGAATACACAAAGCGGGCGCTGGCGGCGGGAAAGCATGTGGTGACCGCCAACAAGCAGTTGGTGGCCGAAAAGGGCTGGGAGCTGATGGAGCTGGCCCAAAAGAACAACGTAAACTACCTGTTTGAAGCCAGTGTGGGCGGCGGCATCCCAGTGCTGCATCCGCTGACGGAGTGCCTGTGCGCCAACCGGGTGGATGAGATTTTCGGAATTCTCAACGGCACCACCAATTACATTCTCACCCGCATGGTCCGCACCGGCGCCTTTTTTTCCGACGCGCTGCGGGAGGCGCAAGCCAAGGGCTATGCCGAGGCAGACCCAACCGCCGACGTGCAGGGGATTGACGCGGGTCGAAAAATCTGCATTCTGGCGGATTTGGCCTTTGGCGCGCAGGTGCGGCCGGAGGACGTTCCCATGGAGGGAATCACAAAGCTCTCCCTTCGAGATGTGAAGGTGGCCCAGCGGGCGGGCTACCGCATCAAGCTGCTGGGCCGGTGCCTGCGGATGCCCGGAGGGGGGCGCACCGCTTACGTTGCGCCCCATCTGGTGCCGGAGGAGCACCCGATGGCCAACGTGGAGGACGTGTACAACGCCGTGGCCATTCGGGGCAGCGCCGTGGGCGAGGTGATGTTTTACGGCAGGGGCGCGGGAGAGCTGCCCACGGCTTCGGCCTGCGTGTCGGACGTGATGGAGAGTCTGCGCCGCAGCCCCCGCCAGGAGGGGCTTGGCTGGAGCGGCGACCCCGACGGGTTTGTGGACCCCGCAGAGGTGTCCACCCGCTTCTATTTCCGCATTGAGGGCAGTCTGATGGACGCGGCGATGGCCTTCGGTCAGGTGGAGGTGCTCAGCGAGGATGGAGAAACCGGATTTTTGACGGATTCCATTACTTTGCGGGAGGCGTTGGAAAAATCCGAGCGCCTGAATGTGCTTGCCCGGCTGCGGGTGCTTGGCTGAGCCGGGACGGATTGATCGGTTATCCAGAGGAAAAGGGGTTAAAGCAAATGAGTTTGATTGTGCAGAAATTTGGCGGCACCTCGGTGAAAAACGCCGAGCGCATCCGCCATGTGGCGGAGATTATCGAGCGGACCTATCAGGCCGGAAACGATGTAATCGTGGTGCTGTCCGCTCAGGGCGACACGACGGACGACCTGATTGAACGGGCGCGGGAGATCAATCCCCGCGCCTCTAACCGGGAGATGGATATGCTGCTGTCCGTCGGAGAGCAGATTTCCATTTCCCTGTGTGCCATGGAGCTGGAGCGGCGCGGTCTTCGCTGCGTGTCTCTGGCCGGGTGGCAGGCGGGAGTGCAGACCTCCGCCGTGTACGGCGAGGCCCGCATCAAGCGGATAGACGCGGAGCGGATTCAGTCTGAGCTGGACCAGCGCCGCATCGTTCTGGTGGCGGGCTTTCAGGGAATTGACCGGACCGGAAATATTACCACGCTGGGACGGGGCGGGTCGGATACCAGCGCCGTGGCGCTGGCGGCCACCTTTCATGCGTCGCTGTGCCAGATTTTCACGGATGTGGACGGCGTTTACACCACCGATCCCCGCCTTGTGCCAAACGCCAGAAAACTCAGCGAAATTACTTATGACGAAATGCTGGAGCTGGCGAGTCAGGGAGCGCAGGTGCTTCATAACCGCAGCGTGGAGCTGGCAAAGAAATTTCATGTAAATTTGCAGGTCGTGTCCAGCATGGAGGATAAGCCCGGCACGACCATCAAGGAGGTTACGAAAGTGGAAAAGACGAATATCGCGGGTGTGGTAAAGGATTCCAGTATTGCCCGCATTGCTCTGGTGGGCCTGCAAAACAACCCCGGCGTGGCGTTTCAGGTCTTTGACCTTTTGAGCAAGGACAACATCAATGTGGACGTAATTTTGCAGTCCATCGGCCGGGAGGACACAAAGGACATCACCTTCACCGTCCACAAAAAGGACGTGGCTCAGTCCGTGGAACTGCTGGAGGAGCACAAGGCGGCCTTGAAATTCGACCACATCAACACCGACGAGCACATCGGAAAGGTGTCTATTGTGGGCATGGGGTTAATGAGCAACTGCGGCGTAGCCGCCAGAATGTTTGAGGCGTTGTATGAGGCGGGCATCAACATTCAGATGATCAACACCTCCGAAATCCGTGTCTCGGTCCTGCTGGGCGAGGCAGACGTGGATAAGGCCGTCCGCGCCATCCACGCAAAATTCTTTGACGAGACCTGACTTTTTCGGAAGGCGCGTCTTGCAAAGAGCCTGACCGGTTCTGATTCCTCTCTGAAGCGCATAGAGTCTCAGGGAGGTGAGTCGTCCTATGAAAAATCGTTTTGCGCATTTTTCCATCCGCTTTTTGACGGTTCTGCTGGCGGGGCTGTTTTTATTGCTGCTTCGCTCGGTGGGGAGCAACCCGGTTTTTGCCGTGCTGACGCCTCGGTTTGCAAGTCCGTGGGAGCTTGGAAAGCTGCTGTTCTGGCCGCTGCTGCTGGCTGCGGTGATCCCTTTGAGGGACGGCGGAAAATTTTCCGAAAGGCTTCCCTGGCTCACGCTGACGCCTCTGGCCGCCGTCCTGATTTTCTGGGCGCTGACCGCCGTCAGGCCGGGACCGGGCGCGTATCTGCTGGCGTGGATTGTACTTTCCGCCATGGCGCTGGCGCTGGCCCAGCGGGGAATTCTTTCCAAGGGGGATCGCTCCGTCTGGATGGTTTTGGCGGTGGCAATGGGCATCCTATTCATCATGCTGACTTTCCTGCCGCCTGCCTTCGGGCCTTTTTTGGACCCGACGGACGTAGCGGCCATGGCAACCATTCCGTGCTGACGGCACGCGGGGAAAGGGCGCCGATGGGCGGCCTTTCCTTGCTTTGCATGGAATTTTACAGAAGAACGGCGCGGCGCGGCCCGCGCAAAAACAAGAGAGAGGAAGATACAAATGAACGCAATCGTAACGGTGGTGGGGGAGGACAGGGTCGGCATTATTGCCGGTGTGTGCACTCTTCTGGCGGAGAATAACGTCAATATTCTGGACATTACGCAGACCATCATGCAGGGAAACTTCACCATGGTGATGGCGGTGGACGTGGGAAAGGCCCCCGTGCCCATCGGGGAGCTGGGCGCGCGGCTGGACACACTGGGCAAGCAGCTTGATATCTCCATCCGCATCCAGCGGGAGGAAATTTTTGACGCCATGCACCGCATTTGAGGGAAAGGCTATGTTAAATCAAAAGGATATTCTCTCCACCATTGAAATGATCGATCAGCAGCATCTGGACATCCGTACCGTCACCATGGGCATTTCGCTTCTGGACTGCTGCGATCCCGACCCTGTGCGGGCCTGCCAAAAGATTTATGATAAGATTGCGAAATCCGCGGAAAAGCTGGTGAAAACCGGGGAGGACATTGAGCGGGAATTTGGCATTCCCATCGTTCACAAGCGGATTTCCGTCACGCCCATGGCGGTGGTGGCCGGAGCCTCCGACACGGAGGACTACGTGCCCTTTGCCTTGGCCATGGACCGGGCGGCCGAAGCCTGCGGCGTGAATTTCATCGGCGGATATTCCGCCCTGGTGCAAAAGGGAATGACGAAGGCGGACGAAAAGCTCATCCGCTCGATTCCTGAGGCGCTGGCCTCCACGGAGCTGGTCTGCTCCTCCGTCAATGTGGGCTCCACTAAGGCGGGCATCAATATGGACGCGGTGGCCCTGATGGGCCGCATCGTTAAAGAGACGGCGGCGCGCACCGCGGACCGGGACGGGCTTGGCTGCGCCAAGCTGGTGGTATTTTGCAACGCGGTGGAGGACAAC
>JAEWML010000016.1 GCA_023393155.1 Bacillota bacterium | reverse complement strand
AAAACCCACGCTTTTACAAGCGCGGCTCCGTTGCTGCCTTAGCGATCACTGGGTACCTGCGTGGCTGTGCCATAAATCAGGTCGTCCAGATCAAACACTGTGAACTTGTCGTTCTGCATCATTGTATGCGCCTCCTCTCTGTTCTTTTGTAATTTTTATTATAGCTTCTTTTTTTTAAAATGCAAGTACTTTTTGACGCTTGTTACAAAATCTTAACATTTTTTATACGCATCTTACAATTCAGCCCTTTTAACATTTGCCGGTAAACTCTATTTTACACCCAAAACGCTGTCGGACATCCTTTGGTTTTGTCATATCTCACGAGACGCCCCTCTGAAAAGGCAAATTATTTTTGGTTCTTTGTTGAATTTTCATCTCGTCAGAGGTCATAAATTTATGTTATAATTACCATGCGCAAGGCGGCAGGGACCGCTTGCATTCGCCGTAAGCCGCCGCCGTGTTTTTTTGGCGGCCTGGACCGCGCCGCCGAAGCGGCGCGAAGAACGGTTTGAGGGACGCTGTTGATGAAAAAAGCTACCGTGCGCCGCCGCATTGCGGGGACGGCGCTGATTGTTCTGGCGCTGGCCGGTTTTGTAATCTGGGACAACAACGCGCTGGAGGTAACCCGGGCGGAGTTTTCCTCCGTCCGCCTTCCCGCCGGATTTGACGGACTTGTGGTTGTTCAGCTTTCAGACCTTCACGGGAAGGAGTTTGGAAAGGGAAACCAGCGCCTGCTGGACGAGGTGGCGGCCCAGTCGCCGGATTTGATTGCTCTCACAGGCGATCTGGTGGACGAGTACACGAAGCAGCCTCTTCAATACGCCGCCGCCATCGGCGCCGCGCTGTCGGCCTTGGCTCCCACCTATTATGTGACGGGGAACCACGAGTGGGTCCTGCGTCAGGCGGAGGATATCTGCGCCGCGCTGGAGAGCGCGGGCGTGACCTGCCTGCGGAACCAAACCGTTTCCATTGAGCGGGACGGAGAGCGGATTCTTCTCTCCGGCGTGGACGATCCCAACGCCTACGCCGACCAGAAAACGCCCGAGGACGTGACGCGGGAGCTGCTGGAAGCCTATGGCGAAAACGATTTCCGCCTGCTGCTGGCCCACCGGAACAACCGCTTTGCCACGGAATATTATCGGCTGGGCTATGATTTGACGCTGGCGGGCCACGGCCACGGCGGGCTTGTCCGCCTTCCCTTTACCGACGGGCTGGTGGACCCTCATCAGGGCCTTTTCCCGTCCTACACCGCCGGGTTTTACACGGTGGAGGGCGCAGAGCTTTTTGTCTCCCGGGGCCTTGGTAATATTTTTCCCTCCGCGCGGCTGTTCAACCGGCCGGAGGTGGCGGCTCTGACGCTGCGGCGGGCGCTATGATTTCAGTCCCTGAAAGGGACTTTTTTGAGGATTGACCATGAGAGAATTTCATGCCGGACAATTTGATATCGCAGTGATCGGCGCGGGCCACGCGGGAATCGAAGCGGCGTTGGCCGCCGCCCGGCTGGGCCTGCGCACCGTGGTGTTCACCATCAATCTGGACGCGGTGGGCAACATGCCCTGCAACCCCGCCATCGGCGGCACCGGCAAGGGCCACCTTGTCCGGGAGCTGGACGCGCTGGGCGGCGAAATGGCAAGGGCCGCGGACGAGTGCTGCATTCAATACCGCCTTTTAAACCGGGGGAAGGGCCCCGCGGTCTGGTCCCTCCGGGCCCAGGCCGACCGGCGGAAATACCAGGAGCGGATGAAGCATACGCTGGAGCGGCAGGAGCATCTCACCGTCCGTCAGGGCGAAGCGGTGGAACTCCGCACCCGGGACGGCGAGGTGAGCGAGGTGGTGCTTTCCACCGGAGCGGTGTTTTCGGTCCGGGCGGTGATTATTGCCAGCGGCACCTATTTAAATGGGCGGACACTCATCGGCGAGTGCGTGGAAGCCTCCGGCCCCGACGGGCTGCACGCCGCAAACCGCCTGACGGATTCTCTTGTGAAGCTCGGCTTGCCTTTGCGCCGGTTTAAAACCGGAACGCCGCCCCGCGTCAACGCCCGCAGCGTGGACTTTGACGAGATGGAGCTTCAGGTTGGGGACGAGTCGCCCCCGCCATTTTCCTTTACCACCGAAACGCCGCCGGTGAACCGGGCGGTCTGCTGGCTGACCTGGACCACGGAAGCGACCAAGCAGATTGCCCTGGACCATTTGGACCGCTCCCCCATTTACGCGGGGGTCATCGAGGGGGTAGGCCCCCGGTACTGTCCCTCCTTTGAGACGAAGGTGGTCCGCTTTCCCGACAAAAAGCGCCACCAGTTGTTTGTGGAGCCCATGGGGCTGAACACGGAAGAGCTGTATATACAGGGCTTCTCCTCCTCCATGCCGGAGGAGGTGCAGCTTGAAATGCTTCACAGCGTTCCGGGCCTTGGGCGCGCGGAGATGACCCGCCCGGCTTATGCCATTGAATACGACTGCGTGGACCCTCTGTCCCTGTATGC
This sequence comes from Bacillota bacterium, assembly GCA_023393155.1. Taxonomy (GTDB): domain Bacteria; phylum Bacillota; class Clostridia; order Oscillospirales; family Oscillospiraceae; genus Oscillibacter. Next base: position 1,009 of record JAEWML010000016.1, on the reverse strand, counting down.
TACGCTGGAATCCAAGCAGATTCCGGGCCTGTTCGGCGCGGGGCAGTTCAACGGCTCCTCGGGCTACGAGGAGGCAGCCGTACAGGGCTTTATGGCGGGGGTGAACGCCGCCATGAAGCTGCTGGAAAGGCCCCCCGTGGTCCTCTCCCGGTCGGAATCCTACATTGGAACGCTGATTGACGACCTTGTGACCAAGGGAACCGCGGAGCCCTACCGCATGATGACCTCCCGCAGCGAATACCGTCTGCTTCTGCGGGAGGACAACGCCGACCGCCGGCTGACCCCCATCGGCCACCGGATCGGCCTGATCTCCGACAAGCGTTTGCAGGCCGTGGAAGAAAAATACGCCCGGGTGGACCGGGAAATTTACCGCCTGACCCATACGGGCGTTGGCCCCTCCGCGGCTTTATCCGCGTTTCTCGCGGGAAAGGAGACGGCGGACATCACCGACGGCTGCCGCCTGATCGACCTGCTTCGCCGCCCCGGCGTCCACTATGAGGAGCTGTCCCCCTTCGACCCCGGCCGCCCGGCCCTGACCCTCGCCGAGGCAGAGCAGGTGGAGCTGAACGTGAAATACGAGGGGTATATCCGCCGGCAGGAAAAGCAGGTGGAGGATTTCCGCCGCATGGAGGGCAAGGCCCTTCCCCGGGATTTGGACTACGCCTCCATCGGGGGACTTCGCCTGGAGGCCCGGGAGAAGCTGGCCGATCTCCGCCCCGCCGACATGGGACAGGCCTCTCGGATTTCCGGCGTGTCCCCGGCGGATATCGCCGTTTTGATGGTTTATCTCAGCCGATGACCTTGCCTGACCTCAGCCCAGCCAAGCCATATAAAAATGCGCGCTTTGGAAGACGGCGCGCGGTTTACTTTCGGGAAAAGGAAGTTATACTATGATTCTCGACCTGACGCACACCATCTGCGAAGACATGCCGGTTTATCCCGGCACCTCTCAGCCCGTGTTCCAGTCCACCGGAAATCTGACCCGGAACGGCTATCGGGAGACGCTGCT
>JAEWML010000198.1 GCA_023393155.1 Bacillota bacterium | reverse complement strand
GAATTAGTGGGCGTTTTGTCTCCGCCCAGAACAGCGGTGTAGGAAAGCTTACCCTCGTCCCACAGCGCATAGGAGATACTGTCTGCCAGCCCGTATTTCTGGGCGGATTCGACGGCAGCCGTATCCGCCGCCTGCCGCTCTGCGGAGAGAGAAGAAGACGCTGCCGCTGCGGGCAGAATCAGGCTCGCAGTCAGGGCCAGAGCCAGCATCGCGCCCCCCAGCCGTTTTCTAAATGTACAATTCATAGTTCGTTCCTTTCCGCCCCGATGGGCGCTCATATTCCATCTGCTATACTGCGCGCCACGAGGCGCGGGAAAATCAGGCAAGTTTTTGCCGCTTCCGCAGCCGAAGGGAAAGCACCGCCAGACAAATTCCCACCAAGCCGCTGAAAAAGCAAAACAGCAGCATGGCGTTCACGCCGGCCCCGTCGATCATAACCCCGGCAATCAGGTTGCCCAGCACGCCGCTCAGGCCGTTGGTTGCCACCATTTTCAGAGATTGGCCCTGCACCCGGTCCTCCGGCAGCACGTTTTCATTGGCAAAGTAGACATTGCCGGGGTTAAACAGCCCATAGCCCAGCATCTGGACCGGCTGCAAAAGCAGCAGCAGCCGCAAATCGCTGCACAGGAAAAAAAGCAGCGGCTTTGCCGCCATAAAGATCACGGAGGCAAGCATCACCTTTTCAATGCCAAGACGCTTCCACAGCCACTGAAACAAAATGGCCCCCGGCAGCTCCGACGCGGCCATGAGAAACAGGGCAAGCCCCAGATCGCCGCTGTCGCCGCCCCGGTCCTCCACCAGATTCACAAGAAAGTTCACGATGGGCATGACGGCCACAAGGCCGAAAAAGCCCGCGCCCAGCATAGCGGTAAACGCCGGATTGTGTTTTAAAATGTACAGCGGAGAGTGAGGCTCTGTTCTGGTTCCCTCCGGTTCGGCGGACCGGGGAAAGGCGGGAAAGGCCGCCAGAGCCAACAAAATCAGCAGCACCAGTGCCGCGTGGGTGGTCAGGGCGGATTCCACGCCGAAGCGCTGGGCCTGCCGCCCCACCAAAATGGACACCACCGCAAAGGCGAAGGCCCCCAGTCCCCTGCCCAAACTGTACCGCACGTTTACGCCCGCGTTTAAAAACTGCATGCACATGGAGTCGATCAGGGGATAGGAATTCGTCTCCAGCGCGCCCAGCGCCAGAAAAATCAGAGCGGTGCAAAAAAAGCCGGGGCGGGTGAAGTAAAACACGCCGTGGACCGCCAGCGCCACCAACATGCACCCGCCGAACAGGTGCTTGAGCGGCACGTCTGGGTGCCGGTCGGCCCAGGCACCCAAAAGCGGTTGGGAAAAGATGCCCGCAAGGCAACCCAGCGCGATAAACACCCCTGCCTGTCCGCTGGAAAAGCCCCGGTTCAAGATAATGGCCGTCTGATAGCCGGTAAAAGCGGCCATCATGCCCCAAAACCAGATCTGGAGCATAAAATATGCCGCGTTTACCCGCAGCGAGGAGGGAAGGCGCGCTGCGCTCATTGCACTTCCTCCGAGAGGTACCCCAGCAGCGGCTCAAATTCCACGCCCTCCCGCATGGGAAGCTCGGCGGCGGCGGTCCGCTCCGCGCAGGCCCGGACAAACTTTGCCGCCAGCATGGCGGCGGCAATCAGCGGTTTTTCCTGCATCAGCGCCCCGGTGAGAACCGAGGCAAACACGTCCCCGGTGCCGTGGAATTCGTGGGCCACAAAGTCGGTCTGCACCGGCTCGGCCCGCCCGGTTTTCGCGTCAAAGCACATGGCTCCGGTCATTCCCGGCGACATAGACACACCGGTGAGCACCACGGAGCGTTTTCCGTCCAGACTCAGGCGCTCCACCGTCTCCCGGGGAGAGGAAAGCTCCCCAAGGGGCAGCTTCAGCAGCAGCGCCGCCTCGGTGAGGTTGGGGGTGATTACGTCGGCAAGGAGGGCCAGCCGGGCCATTCCGTCGCACATTTCGGAGGTGTAGGTTTTGTAGACCATGCCGTGGTCCCCCATCACGGGGTCCACCACCGTCAGGGTGTTGGGCTGGCGGAAATCGTAAAAAAACTCCTCCACCACGCCGATTTGGCGGGCGCTGCCCAAAAAGCCGCTGTAAATTGCGTCAAACCGCAAATCCAGAGACTTCCAATGGGCGGCGGCGCGGGTCATCTCGTCGGTCATGTCCAGGAAGGTAAAGTCCTGAAAGCCGCCTGTGTGGGTGGAGAGAAAGGCGGTGGGCAGCGGGCAGCACTGGGCCCCCATGGCTGACAAAATGGGCAGTGCCACGGTAAGGGAGCACCGTCCAAAGCCGGATAGGTCGTGGATGGCGGCGATACGGGGCGTAGACATGGCGTACCTCTTTTCTTCTCTCAAATGGGTGGGAGTGGGAGTCTTTTCTGTTTAGTATACGGCAAATTTGCCTATTGTTCAAGAGGCGGAATCGTGGTAGAATATCCGCTGAGCGGCAGGCTCTGCGTTTTGCGCCCGCCACTTCCAGCCGCAGGCGGCATTTAAAAAGCGGCCGAGTCATCGGCAGCTCATATACGCGGGTATGCTGGAATTGGTAGACAGGATGGATTTAGGTTCCATTGCCGAGAGACGTTGGGGTTCGAGTCCCCATACCCGCACCAATGAAAAAACGCCGGGATATCATGGCCGCAAAGCCTTGATATTCCGGCGTTTTTTTGTCAAAGTACTATTTTTGCCAGTGAGATAGGTGTTTCTTGTCTGCCAGCTCTTTCAGAAAGAGAAACCATGTCATGCAGTTTCATCGTCAATACTTCCCACCATCAGCTCCGCTGCGCTATCAATAACCTCCATGACCTCGTTGTACCAATCGCAGTGAGTCAGGAACGCCGCCTTCATACAGAACTCAATGTCCAGCTTTCCATCGCTGTTTTCGTTGACGCGGATCTCCTGCAGCATCCGCAGGTTTGCCTCACTCAGATTCCCGCTATTCAGAATATCGTCGATCAGGTCAATGCTGGTTTTCATCTCCGCACGCTTTTTGTTAAGGACGATCTCCATATTTCGATATCCGGCGATTTGCTCCTGCACCAGCAGAATCTCCTTTTCGTGTTTTTCCAGCATGCGGCCGTAGCGCGCCGCGTTGCCTTTATCGCGGATCCGTTCCAAAAGGATCCCTTCCACATCTTCCTCGAGGCGGGCAAGGCGTTCCTGCAGCCGCTTGATTTGCACATCCACATTGCTTTGCTTGGATGCCCAATTCTGAACGGATTTTGCAATCGCGTTCCAGTTTTCTTCGGTAGATTTCTTCAGCGATTTCAATTCCTCTATTATCAGCCGGTCAAGAAGCTCCTCCGAAACACGATGGGGCGTACAGTATTTCGCTCCGTAGCGGTGATTGGAATTGCAGGCGTATTCGACGCGCGCCTTTCCCTGCCGGGTGCGTTTAATTGCTACAAATTTTCTGCCGCACTGCCGGCAAAGGATCAGCCCGGAATATCGGTGAATACGCTGGTTGTGTCCTGCGCGCACAGCCCTCTCATTTCGCTCCGATAAAAGAAGCTGTGCCTGCTCCCATAACTCTCTCGTTATGATAGCAGGCACATAATTTTCATGGCGGTATTTTTCTTCCGGCTGTGTGAAGCGAAAGGTTTTGTTGATGCTGCTGGTTTCGCTCTTGTGGTTTACCAGCGTCCCCGTGTAAATCACCTTTCTTTCTGTCTATGACTGTGCTCCGCATACGCTACCGCACGGAAACCGACACATGGACGGACGAAAACGGCGAAACCCATACCGACACCTACGAGGTTCCCTACGATTACTATATCCTCAATGTGTCTTTGAAAAATAAGTCGTTGGGAGCCGT
>JAEWML010000259.1 GCA_023393155.1 Bacillota bacterium | reverse complement strand
CGGACACCACGATTTCCGCCCCCTCCACGCAGCCGATCTCTTCGCTGAACTTCAGGGCGGCGGGAAGTTCCACGTCAGGCAGCGCCGGATTATTCCGACTTTCCGCCATCAGCTCCGCTTTTCCCGGGCTGTGGGACCAGAGGGTTACGTCGTGCCCGTTATCGCACAGCACCATGGCCAGAGCCGTCCCCCAGCCGCCGCTGCCTAAAACCACTGCCTTCATATCCAAATCCCGCTTTCTGTGGAAATTTTCCGGGGCAAAGCCCCTTTGAACCGCCGTTTATTGCTTTCGATGAAAGCTAAACTTGCTCTCCTCGCCCCGAAGCAGCCGCCGGATATTGGTCCGATGCATATAGAGAATCAACCCGCCGATGGCCACGCTCAGAATTGTCAGCAATAAGTCTTGATACAAAAAGACCGTGACCGTGGGGAAAGCAGCGGCGGCACAGACGGAGCCGAGGGAGACATACCGCGTCAGTGCCGTTATCAAAAGAAACACGCCCCAGGCAATCAATGCGAGCCGCCAGTCGATCATAATGGCCACCGTTCCGCCGGAGAGTATACCCTTGCCGCCCTTGAAATGGAACATGCAGGGGAACATGTGCCCAACCATACAGAACAGCCCCGCATAATACTTGCCGAACAGCGCCGTCTGCGCCTGAAAGTGCACAAAGAGCCAGCTGCCGATCAGCACGGCCAGCACCGCCTTGAGCACGTCCGTCAAAATGACGACAAAGGTCAGTGCCCCCCCGAAGGTGCGGTAAAAATTCGTCAGGCCCGCATTGCCGCTGCCATGGGTTCGGATATCGTCCTTCAGAATATACTTGGAGACGATTACCGCCCCATTAAAGCAGCCCAGAAAATAAGCGGTTACCGCAGCCAACACATAGCTTGCCATCGCGTCACTCCTCCCTGTCGCCCTTTTGCCGGATGGAGAGGATGATGGGCGTCCCTGACAGTCCGAACACGGCGCGAATTTGATTTTCAAGATACCGCTGATAGGAAAAATGGAACAGGCTGGCGTCGTTGCAGAATACCACAAAATGGGGCGGGCGGATGCCCACCTGCGTCATATAGTAGATTTTCAGGCGGCGGCCCTTGTCGGAGGGGGGCTGCACCCGGGTTTGCGCGTCGGAAAGAACGTTATTCAGCATCCCCGTGGTGATGCGCAAAGACGCCTGATTACTCACGGCCACAATCATCTCGAAGAGCTTGTTTACCCGCTGCCCCGTCAGGGCGGAGATAAACAAAATCGGGGCGTAGGTCATAAAGCCCAAATCCCGCCGGATATCGGCGGTAAGCCGGTCCATGGTCTTGTCGTCCTTGTCCACCAAATCCCACTTGTTCACCACGATGACGGAGGCCTTTCCCGCCTCGTGGGCCAGACCCGCCACCTTGGTGTCCTGCTCGGTCACGCCTTCCCGTCCGTCAATAAGGATGAGGCACACGTCGCTGCGCTCAATGGCCATGGTGGCCCGCAAAACGCTGTACCGCTCAATGTCCTCCTCCACCTTGGACCTTTTTCGCATGCCCGCTGTGTCGATAAACAGGAATTTCCCCTGCTCGTTTTCAAAGGGAGAGTCGATGGCGTCCCGCGTGGTGCCCGCCACGTCGCTGACGATGCTTCGCTCCTCCCCCAGAATCCGGTTCAAGAGAGAGGACTTGCCCACGTTGGGCTTGCCGATCAGCGCCACCTTAATGGCGTCGGCTCCCTCCTCCTCTTCCTCTTCCGCAGGAAAATGAGCCACGCAGGCGTCCAGCAAGTCGCCGGTGCCGTGGCCGTGGACGGCGGAGACGGCGACGGGGTCCCCCATTCCCAGATTGTAGAACTCATAAAAGTCCGGGTTCATGGCGCCGGTGGAGTCCATCTTATTCACCGCCAGAACGATGGGCTTGCCGCTTTTGAGCAGCATATTTGCCACCTCGTGGTCCGAGGCGGTGAGTCCGGTCTTCACGTCCGTTAAAAAGACGATGACCGTGGCGTGGTCGATGGCAAGCTGCGCCTGCTGGCGCATAAATGTGAGAATCTGGTCGTCTGTCCCGGGCTCGATTCCGCCGGTGTCAATCAGTGTAAAGGTGCGGCCGTTCCAGTCCGACTCACCGTACACCCGGTCCCGGGTGACGCCCGGCGTGTCCTCCACGATGGAGAGCCGACGGCCGATGAGCTTATTGAACAGCATGGACTTGCCCACATTGGGCCGGCCCACAATGGCAACAATGGGTTTCATGGGTTTCCTCCCGTTTCTGTATATTTATGCCCAAAAGCAGGGGCAAAATAAGCGATGTTATTATTTCCGCTTTCTATTAATCAAATGGCATAACAGCCAGTGCAGTCCGCAAAAGGCCAGCAGCAACCCGAAGTCGGCGTCAAAAGGCAGGGATGCGGCCATAGGATGGAGCAGGCTAAAGGGCGTGACCACTACAAGCAGAGGGAAAGACGCAAACAGAACGAGAGCCATCATCGAACCGTCCTCTGCCCAGGCAATTCCGGCCTGCGCCGCCAGCGTAATCAAAAAGGTCACAGCCCAATACCCGCCTATAACCTTTGCAAGGGCCGGCTCCTTCCCAAGGGCGAGGAGCACGTCGACGCACAAAACGGCCAATAGATATAATATGGTGACCAACCACGCTTGAAGGTCATAGCCGTCGTCCTGATTGAAAACGGACGCATGGTAAAGCATCCCATGAAAGTGTACAATCATCCAAAACACCATCGCCAGAGGAAGCTCCGCACCCGAAAGCCTCTTCCAAACCTTCTTCACGGCGCTTTCAGCCCCTTCCTCCGTCAAGCCTCACCGCAATCATACCATATTTATTAAAATTGTACAGTATTTTGATTCCCTCCGGATGCAGCCGCCGTCAAATCTTTGCCGGACAGCAAACAAGGAGGAAAGAGCGCACTCTTTCCTCCTCATTTATGATGCAAACCTTATTTCGCAGCGTTCACGGCCGCGGACTTAACGACCTTAATGGTCCGGCCATTGTAAGTGCCGCACTCCTTGCACATTCTGTGAGGCAGGTGCAGAGCACCGCATTTGGAACAGGCAACGAGGCCGGGGGTCGCCAGCTTCCAGGTGGAGCTGCGGCGCTTGTCCCGTCTTGCCTTGGATACTTTTGTCTTGGGTACTGCCATGATGACACCTCCTTCAGATCAGCGGGAGCCTTGGCCTCTCCGCTCTTGTTACGTATTTATTGGTTGCTCTCCAAAAGCTTTGCAAGGGCCGCAAAACGCGGGTCCGCGTCCTTCTTGCAGCCGCAGGGACCGAGGTTCAGGTCGGCGCCGCAGCGGGAGCAAAGTCCTTTGCAATCTTCAGAACACAAAAATTTGGCGTCCATCTCAAGAATGAACGCGGTGCGGGCCAGCTCGCCCACATCCACCTCGCCGTTTTCCAGCAAAACAATCTCGTCGTTTTCCCCGTTTTCCAGCTCCTCCGCCAGCAGGCAGGAGAACTCCACTTCCTTGGGAATCCGGATAGGTTTTGTACAGCGGTCGCAGGCGGCGTCCAGCGTGGCGGATGCAGTCATGTTCAGCTCCAGCGCGCCCGCGCTGTTGCGCACGGACCCTTTCACCGCAACCGGCTCCCCCACGGGATACTGACCGTTCAGCTCCGCGTCGGACAGGTCCATGGAAAATTGAAAATCCAAGGATTTTCCGGGGAAATTCAAAATAGGTTTTAGGTCTAAACGCATAGCTCACCTCGCAATGACACGAGCAGTATTATAATGGATATTGAAAGACTTGTCAAATACTTTTTCAGATTTCCTTGCTTTTTTCCCAAAATCGGCTACAATGTGCCTATACCGATATTTGGAGGGTCCTATGCGGGAATTTACCATCAACAAAAACGACGCCGGACAGCGGCTGGACCGGTTTACGGCCAAAGCCGCGCCCGCCCTGCCCCCCGCCCTGGTTCAGAAATATATCCGCCTCAAGCGGGTGAAAGTCAACGGCAAGGGCGCAAAGCGGGAGGTCCGGCTGGAACTGGGCGACCTTGTGCAGATGTACGTAAACGACGAGTTTTTTCAGGAGCCGGACGCAGAGGAGGACAAGTTTCTAGCCGCCTTCCGCCCCCAGCTCGACATTGTATATGAGGATGAAAACCTCTTGCTCGTGAACAAGCGTCCGGGCCTTGTGGTCCACGCCGACGAAACGGAAAAGGTGAACACGCTGGTCCACCACATTCAGGCGTACCTTTATCAGCAGCACGAGTGGGCCCCGGCGGAGGAAAACTCCTTCGCCCCGGCCCTTTGCAACCGCATCGACCGCAACACCGGCGGCATTGTCATCGCCGCGAAAAACGCGGAGACGCTGCGGATTGTCAACGACAAAATCCGCACCCACGAGCTGAGAAAGACCTATCTGTGCGTAGCAGTGGGAAATCCCAGACCCTCCGCCGGTAAAATCGAGGGCTTTCTTTTAAAGGATGAGCGAAAAAAAGAGGTTTCCTTCTACCGCCGGCCCATCCCCGGCGGGCGCAGCGCCGTTACCTATTACAAAACCTTGCAGACGAAGGGCGAGCTGTCTCTGGTGGAGTGCGAGCTTTTGACGGGCAGGACCCATCAAATCCGCGTCTCCATGGCGGAAATCGGCTGCCCCCTGCTGGGAGACGGCAAATACGGCCGGGGCGAGGTAAACCGGCGCTACGGGGAACAAAAGCAGTGCCTTTGGTCCTATCAATTGGCGTTTGATTTTCAGTCGGACGCGGGACTTCTTCAGTACCTGCGGGGCAAGGTTTTGCGGGTAGAAAATATTCCGTTCAAAAATCGCTATTTTCCTTGACTTTTCAGCGCCTTTTCGATATAGTTTGTAATTGCCGAATTTCAACGAGAAAGGTTCCCCCTCAACTGAGAAAAGAGGCGCTTTTATTTTATCAATTGTAGAAACGGGGGAGGATAAATGTCCAAAGAGTTGATTCGCCTGCGGGACCTCTGCATGGCGTTTGACGACGAGCTTGTTCTCGATCACTTAAATCTTTACATCAATGACAAAGAATTCCTCACACTGCTTGGACCCAGCGGCTGTGGCAAGACCACGACGCTGCGTATCATCGGGGGTTTCACGACGCCAACGTCGGGAGATGTCCTGTTCGACGGTGTGAGGATTAATGACGTTCCGCCCTATCAGCGGCAGATTAACACGGTGTTCCAGAAATACGCCCTGTTTCCCAACATGAACGTGTTTGAAAACGTGGCCTTCGGCCTGCGGATGAAGCGCGTTCCCGACCCTGCAAACCCCTCCGGAAAGCGGACGGTGAAGCTCTCGGAGACTGAAATCAAGCGGCAGGTTCTGGAAATGCTGGAAACCGTCAGCCTCCTCGGCTTTGAGCACCGCAAGCCGGACGCCCTTTCCGGCGGCCAGCAGCAGCGGGTTGCCATCGCCCGGGCTCTGGTAAACCGGCCCAAGGTGCTGCTTTTGGACGAGCCTCTGGGCGCGCTGGATTTAAAGCTGCGCAAGGACATGCAGATCGAGCTGAAAAAGATCCAACAGCAGGTGGGCATTACCTTTATATATGTTACCCACGATCAGGAGGAGGCCCTCACCATGTCCGACACCATCGTGGTGATGGACAAAGGCTCCATCCAGCAGATCGGCACGCCGGAGGACATCTATAACGAGCCGAAAAACGCCTTTGTGGCGGACTTTATCGGCGAATCCAATATTATCGACGGCGTGATGCTTGAAGACAGGCTGGTGAAGCTGTACGGCAAGACCTTCCCCTGCGTGGACGCTGGCTTTACACCAAACGAGCCGGTGGACGTGGTGGTCCGGCCCGAGGATATCGACATTGTTCCCGTGGAGCAGGGCCAGATTGTGGGCACCGTCACCAACGTGACCTTCAAGGGGATGCAGTATGACATCATTGTGGACTTCCGCGGCTTCAAGTGGTTGATTCAAACCACGGACCACTCCCCTGTCGGCGCGAAAATCGGTGTGAAAATCGACCCGGAGGGGTTCCACATTATGAAAAAGAGCGCGTACTCCGGAAAATTCGGGGATTACAGCTCTTACAGCGAGGAATACGACGAGCTGTCCGACGCGGAGGCGCTGGACGAGGAGGAGGATTCCCCGGAGGGCGGCGGCCATGAGGAATAAGGGGCTGGCTATGCCGTATGTGGCATGGATGGCGATTTTCGTGGTGGCGCCTTTGATTCTGGTGCTGATTTACGCCTTTCACAACGGCTCCGGCTTTACGCTGGAAAACTTCCGCGCCATGGGGACCTATGCGGCTGTGTTTGGCCGGTCTTTTCTGCTGGCGGCCATCGCCACGCTGATCTGCATTCTGATCGGCTATCCCGTGGCCTGGTTTCTGGCCCGGGAAGGCCCCGGCCTGCGCCGCATCGCCACGATTGTGATTATGCTGCCCATGTGGATGAACTTTCTGCTCCAGACCTACTCCTGGATGTCCATTCTGGAAAACACCGGGCTTTTGAACACCCTGTTCCAGAAAATCGGCCTGATTGCGCTTGTAAACGGCCTGTTCGGGACGGATTTCACCTATTTCCCCATGATTAATACCCGCGGGGCCATCGTGCTGGGTATGGTTTACAACTACCTGCCCTTTATGATTCTGCCCATTTTCACGGTGATTGAGAAAATTGATCCCCGGCTGATTGAGGCGGCGCAGGACTTGGGCGCCAGCAGCGCCGTGGTTTTCCGCAGGCTGATCTTTCCTTTGTCCGTCCCCGGTATTCTCTCCGGCGTCACGATGGTATTTGTCCCCTCCGTCGCCACCTTTGCCATCTCCCGCCTGCTTGGCGGCGGCATGGTGACGTTGCTGGGCGACCTGATTGAAACGCAGTTTCTGGGCGGGTCGTACAACCCCTATCTCGGCTCCGCCATCTCCCTTGTGATGATGGCCATTGTGCTGATCTCCATGGCCGTGATGAACCGCTTCGGCGAGGGCGAGGAGGAGGCGATGCTGCTGTGAGGAAAAACCATTTTGGCAACCGTCTGCTTCTGGCACTGACCTTCGTGTTTCTCTACGCGCCGATTTTTGTGTTGATTTTCTTTTCCTTCAACGCCACGAAAAGCCGGACGGTGTGGGGCGGCTTTTCTCTGCAATGGTACGTCCGCCTGTTTCAGGACGACGCGATTCTCAGCGCCCTGCGCACCACGCTGCTGGTGAGCGTGTTGGCGTCCCTCATCGCCATGGTGGCGGGGACCGCCGCAGCCATGGGCTTTGCGGCCATGAAGCGGCGCAGCCGCCACACTTTGATGACCATTAACAATATTCCCCTGACCAACGCGGATATTGTCACCGGCGTGTCGTTGTCCCTTTTGTTCATGCTGGCTATCGGGGCGTTCAACGCCACCGTGGGCAAGGCTGCGGGCATCACACTGGCCAAGGGCTTCGGCACCATGCTGATCGCCCATGTGACCTTTGATATCCCCTATGTAATTCTCTCGGTTATGCCCCGCCTGCGGCAATTGGATCCCCATATCTACGAGGCGGCGCAGGATTTGGGCGCCCGGGGCTTTTACGCCTTTCGCAAGGTCATCCTCCCCGACCTGATGCCCGGCATTGTCAACGGGACCATCATCGCCTTCACCATGTCGGTGGACGATTTCGTGATTTCCTATTTCACGGCGGGCAACAAGGTTTCCACCCTTGCGATGGAGGTTTACTCCATGGCAAGGCGGAAAATCAGCCCGGAAATCAACGCCATTTCCACGCTTTTATTTATTTCGGTGCTGGCGCTGCTGGTGATCGTGAACCTGCGCCAGTCCCGGCAGAACTCCGCCGTGCGGCGGCAGCGCGCCGCCCTGACCCCAAAAACCTGAAGGCTCCGGCGCACTGCGCCGTTTGCCCCCATACTACAATTGCAAAGGAGAATATGAAGAATTGAAAAAGATCCTCTCTCTGGCTTTGGCGGCCCTTTTGGTCTGCCCCCTGCTCACCGCCTGCGGCGGCTCCGCCGCCAAACATCCCAACGGGGAGATAAACGTTCTCAACTGGGGCGAGTATATTTCCGACGGACAGGACGAGACGCTGGACGTGATTGAAAAATTTCAGGAGGAAACCGGCATTAAGGTGAACTACACCGTCTGCCCTGACAACGAAACGCTGTATGCCAACCTGAAGCAGGGAGACTCCTATGACGTAATCATTCCCTCCGACTATATGATCTCCCGCCTGATTGCCGAGGAGATGCTTCTGCCTTTGAACTTTGACAATATTCCCAACGCAGCGGACGTGGACCCCAACTTTTTAAATCCCGCTTATGACCCGGAAAGCGCCTATTCCGTTCCCTATATGTGGGGCACCGTGGGTATCATTTATAATACGTCCATGGTGAACGAGGCCATCACCAGCTGGCAGGCCCTGTTTGACACAAAGTACGCGGGGCAGGTTTTGATGATTAACAACTCCCGGGACGCCATCGGTGTGGCGCTGAAAACCCTTGGCTACTCCTACAACACCACCGACCCGGCCCAGATTGCCGAGGCCACGGACCTTCTGATTCAGCAGAAGAAGGACGGCATCGTTCAGGCCTATGTCATGGACGAAATCTTTGACAAGCTGGAGGGCGGCGAAGCCGCCATGGGCGTGTATTACGCGGGAGACTACCTTTCCATGCACGCAAACAACGAAGACCTTGCCTTCGTGCTTCCCTCCGAGGGGACCAACATTTTTACCGACGCCATGTGTATCCCCGTGGGCGCCGCCAATCAATCGAATGCCGAAAAGTTCATCAACTTCATGTGCTCCACCGAGGTGGGTGTTGCCAACTGCGAGGCCATCGGCTATTCCACGCCCCTGTTGAGCGTCAAGGAAGCGCTGGACGCGGAAATCACCGCCGACCCGGTAGCTTATCCTTCGGATGAGGTGCTGGCAGGCTGCGAGGCGTTTTTGAACCTGCCCGAGGCCACCTTGAAGCTCTACGACTCCGAGTGGCTGCGGCTGAAAGCTTAAACCCGGTCATTTAAGAGCGGCGGGGAAACCGGAATTCGGTTTCCCCGCCGCCCGCATTCTCCAAAAAAAGCCGGTCCCATCCGGTTTTTTCGCTTTTGCCCTTGTAAGGCAAAGGGCTTATCGGTATAATGAACACACACAATTCAACACACAAAGGAGAATGCACAAATGGTAACAATCGGAACAACCCACCGCAGGGAGCAGGTGGTCACGGACGCGCTGACCGCCTCCGCCGCCGGGTCCGGCGCGCTGCCGGTGTTTGGCACGCCGTTTATGGTGGCCCTGATGGAAACCGCGGC
>JAEWML010000060.1 GCA_023393155.1 Bacillota bacterium | reverse complement strand
CGCCGTCTCCGTGGTGTACGGCCTGATTGTCGGTGTGTTCATTTACCGCGAGGTGAAATGGCGCGACCTGTATGACCTGCTGGTGGATTCCGGCAAGACCACAGGCAGCATTATGCTGATTATCGGTGGCGCAACCCTTTTCTCCTATATCTGCACGGTTCACGGCATCGCGGGCGCGGCCCAGACACTGCTTCTGGATATCTCCGGCAACAAGTACGTGTTTCTGATGATTGTCAATGTGATTTTCCTGATTGCAGGCTGCTTCGTGGACGCAAACTCCGCCATGTATATCTTCATCCCCATCATGTATCCTGTGGCGGTGAAGCTGGGCATCAACCCCGTTCACTTCGGCGTGCTGTCCACCGTAAACATGGCCATCGGACAGGTGACTCCGCCCGTGGGCGTGAATCTCTTTGTGGCTATTGGCGTCAGCGACAAGCTGAAGAATATCAAGGACAAGACCAGAGTGACCATTGTGTCCATGTCCAAGGCCGTGTGGCCCATGATCGTGGCCTGCATGATTGCGCTGCTGGTAGTCACCTATGTGCCTTTCTTCTCCACCGCGTTTTTGGGCGCTGCGACCTGATTGAAAGGATCTGCCATCACGGGAGTGATTTCAGATACGCAACTTGACCTGTCATCAAAATTTGAGGAGGAACATTATGAAAAAGTTTCTTGCACTGGCCATGGCCCTGACCATGACCGCGACGCTGCTGGCCGGCTGCGGCGGCAACAAGCCCGCCTCTTCCGGCTCCGGATCCGGCTCTGCCGCTGGCGGCGACGCCACCTTTGAAAAGCAGACATGGAAGTTTGCCTGCTCCGCCACGGAAAACACCGTTTGGGCGGATATGGGCCGCGACTTCGGCCAGATGGTGTCCGACGCCACGGGCGGCGCCGTCACCGTGCAGGTTTACGCCGCCGACCAGTTGACCGCGGGCAATCAGTCCGAGGGCATTCAGGCCGCTATCGACGGAACCACCGAGTTGTCCGCCCACTCCAACCTGATCTATTCCGCGTTTGACCAGCGACTGAACGTTGTCTCCCTGCCGTTCCTGTTCGACTCCTTCGACGATGTTGACGCGAAACTGGACGGCGAGGGCGGCAAGGCGCTGGGCGAGGTTGTTGAGAGCATGGGCCTGCACCTGCTGGGCATCGGTGAAAACGGCTTCCGCCATCCCACCAACAGCGTCCGTCCCATCGCTTCTCTGGCCGACATGAAGGGCCTGAAGCTCCGCGTCGCTGGTTCCGAGCTGCTGAGCGCCGCCTATGGCAAGTGGGGCGCCAACTGGGCCAACGCCAACTGGTCCGAGGTTTACACCGGCTTGCAGACCAAGACCTATGACGGTCAGGAGAACCCTCTGCCCACCGCCGACGGCGCCTCCATCGCCGAGGTTCAGAACAATGTTACCTATTGGACCGGTGTGTATGACTGCATTTTCTTCACTATGAACGGCGAGCTGTACAACTCCCTGTCTCCCGAGCTGCAGGCCATCGTTGATGAATGCGGGCAGAAGGCCGCCCAGAATCAGCGCAAGCGTGAGCGGGAAGAGGACCAGAAGATTTTGGAGAAGTGGAAGGCCGCCGGCGTCACCGTCACCGAGCTGACCCCCGAGGCCACCGCAGAGTTCAAGGCCGCGTCTGATCCCCTGTACACCGAGTTTGCCGACAAGCTGACTCCCGAGCTGATTGCCGCCTTCACAAAGTAAAAACCTGTTCTTAAGAAAAAACGGAAAGATTTTAAGTTGCGTTCACTGGGAAAGCGTGGCTGCAGTGGTCTGTCGCCACGCTTTTTCAGAATCATTCGCGTGAAAATTTTGACAGTTCGGTCAAAATTGATTGTTAAAATTTACAATTTCTACAAAAAACCGACAACAGTCGGCAGAAGGGAGTTTTTCCTATGGCAACAACAAAAGCCGCAAAGGCAGCATATACCCAGGACCAGGCCAGGAAATTTTACGAGACAATGTCCACGATCCGCCATTTTGAGGAGAGTATTAAGCACGACTCTCTGGCCGGCGAGATTCCCGGCTTTGTGCATCTGTATATCGGCGAGGAGGCTATCGCCACCGGCGTGTGCGCAGCCCTGCGCAGCGACGACTCCATCGAGTCTACCCACCGGGGCCACGGGCACTGCATCGCCAAGGGCGCCGACGTAAACCGGATGATGGCTGAGATTTTTGGCAAGAAGACGGGGTTGTGCGAGGGCCGTGGCGGTTCCATGCACATCGCGGACTTCTCCGTCGGTATGCTGGGGGCCAACGGCGTCGTTGGCGGCGGGTATAACCTTGCCACCGGCGCGGCGCTGGCCAACAAAACAGTTTTGAAAAACGACAAGGTTTCCGTGGTTTTCTTTGGCGACGGCGCCTCTAACCGCGGGACCTTTCATGAGGCCATGAACGTGGCCTCCGCGTGGAAGCTGCCCATCATCTTTGTGAACGAGATGAACTGCTGGGCCTCCACCACGCCCTATCGCACCACCTGCAACCTTGAAAACATTTCCGACCGCGCGGCGGGCTATCATATCCCCGGCGTGATTGTGGACGGACAGGACGTTTTTGCCGTGTATGACGCCGCCGTGGAGGCCGTTGCCCGCGCCCGGAGAGGGGAGGGCCCCACCTTTATCGAGGCCAAGACCTACCGCATTGAGGGTCATTTCGTTGGCGACCCCGAGCTTTACCGCACGAGAGAGGAAACCCAGAAAATCTTCCACGACACTGATCCTCTCCAGATGTTCCGCAAGAAAGCTGAGAAGCTGAAGGTGATGACCGCCGAGGAGTGCGACGCCGTGGACGCGGACTGCGTTGAGAAGATCAAGGCGGCCAAGAAATTCGCCATGGAGTCCGAGTATCCCGATTCCAGCGAATTTATGAAGTACGTCTACGTGGACTAAGAACTGAGGAGGATGACGACAATGCGTGAATTAACGTTTTCTCAGGCCACTTGCGAAGCAATGGCCGAGACTATGGAAAAGGATGACAAAATCTTTGTAATGGGCGAGGATCTCGCCCGTCAGGGCGGCATCTTCGGTCAGTTCAAGGGCTTGCCCGAGAAGTTCCCCGGCCGGATTATCGACACCCCCATCTCCGAGACGTTCATCATCGGCGGCGGCGTGGGCGCGGCCCTGGCTGGAGCACGGCCCGTGGTGGATATGCACTTTGCCGATTTCATCGGTGTGGCCATGGACGAGGTGTTTAACCAGATGGCAAAGGCCCGCTATATGTTCGGCGGTCAGGCAAAGGTGCCGCTGGTGCTCCGCGCGCCGGACGGCATGACCTTCCAGGGCGCGGCCCAGCATTCCCAGTGCGTGGAGGCGTGGTTTCCCCACATTCCCGGCATCAAGGTGGTGGCCCCCTCCAACCCCTATGACGCGAAAATGGTGCTCATCGCCGCCATCGAGAGCGACGATCCCGTCATCTATTTTGAGAATAAAATTCTCTACAAGGAAAAGGGCAAGCTGCCTGAGCTTGCGGATCAGGTACCCTATACGCTGGGTAAGGCCCGCGTGGAGCGGGAGGGCAGCGACGTGACCATTGTGTCCTACTCCATCGGTATGAAAAACGCCCGGGGTGCGGCGGACCTGCTGGCAAAAGACGGCATCAAGGCCGAGGTCATCGACCTCATCACCCTGTCCCCCTGGGACAAGGAAACGGTGCTGAACTCCGTGAAGAAGACCCACCGGCTGTGCGTGGTCCACGAGGCTGTGAAGCAGGGCGGCTTCGGCGCGGAGATTTCCGCCACCGTGGCCGAGGAGGCTATGGAATATCTGGACGCGCCCATCCTGCGGTACGGCGCTCCGTTCTGCCCCATTCCCTTCGCCCCTACGCTGGAGAAGATGGTGCGCGTGTATCCGGAGGACCTGTACAAGGGCATCAAGGGCATGTTTTAATGCTTTTTGAAAAGGAGATTTTCAAATATGGCAACTGAAGTATTGATGCCGAAAATGGGTCTGACCATGACCGAAGGCACCATTGAAGAGTGGAAGAAGAAGGAGGGCGACGCCGTTCAGGCGGGCGACATCCTGTTCTCCGTGGCTACGGATAAGCTGACCAACGACGTGGAGTGCGACACCGACGGAATCCTGCTGAAGATTCTCTTCGGCGAGGGCGAGACGGTGGAATGCAAAACCGTCATCGCATGGATCGGCGCGCAGGGCGAGGCTGTTCCCGGCGAACCCGCCGTTTCTGCGGCTCCGGCTGCCGCCGCAGTTCCCGCCGCGCCGACCGTGGCATCCGCAGCCCCGCAGGCCGCGGCGCAGACCGCGAATCGCGCTCCCGGCGGCTTTGTTCTGGCAACGCCCTACGCCCGGAAGCTGGCAAAGGATAAGGGCTACGACCTGTCCCGGATTCCCGCCACCGGCCCCAAGGGGACCGTGGTGGCAAGGGACGTGGAGTCCTTCACAGCGGGCCCCAAGACCAGCCCCATGGCCGCAAAGCTTGCGGCCGAGCTGGGCGTGGATTTGACTAGCCTGAGCGCGG
>JAEWML010000034.1 GCA_023393155.1 Bacillota bacterium | reverse complement strand
CAGTTTCCCATGGTTTGTCAAGAACTTTTTCAACCGTTTTCGACATTTTGAACTGTTGTTCTTGTGCGGCAACCCGGTTAGATTACCACAGTTTCCCGTGGTTTGTCAAGCACTTTTTTCAAGTCCTCATCAACTCTTTTCAGGCTCCCTGCCGCCCTCCCGGACAGCTTTGTTAGGATACCAGCATGCGCCCTCATTGTCAACCCTTTTTCGACGCTTTTTTCTCTTTTGCTCATATTTACTATGTTTTCTCCTTATACCTTCCCTGCGCACTGTCTAATTTTACCTTTACGCTTCTTTTTCGTCCATGAAAAGGAATAGCGGCCCCAATGCGCCGTTTTTGCGCCGGGGCCGCCATTTCTTCAATTGTCCCGGGGATAGGTTTCCGCAATGGAAGCCGAGCCGAAGCTGCTGGCCGGCTCGCCGTCCATCAGATATCGCACCTGCTGTACCGCATCCAAAGAGGTCAGGGACAGGGCCAGCGCGTCCAGCGCGGTTTGCAGGTCCGCATTCTCAGGCAGAGCGGAAAGGACGGCAGCAGAAAGGTTGACATAGCATACGCCGTCGCTGAGCTGAGTGGTCAGCACCGTAAAGCCCTCCGGCAGGGCGGAGATCATGCCCCGCTTCGTCGGCCCTGCCTCCAGCGTCGCCACCAGGGCGGAAAGCTGAGTATCCCCCTCATAGAGGTCCAGCCGGTCCTGAATGCCCACAAGCTCTCCGGCCTCGTTCAAAAACCACAGCGTCACCGGCACGGTGCTCACCACGTCCTCCATGCTGCTCAAAAGCAGGTCCCCGCCGGTAAAATACTGCTGATTCCGATAGGCCAGCTCCTGCCCCCGAACCGTGACGGAGACGGAGCGAATCTCCGGAAGCTGCGTCAGCGTCAGTGTAATGCAGTAATCCGCGATGGTCAGCGCCACGCCGGATAGCGTGCTGTACGGATAGGTGAGGTCCACTGTGGCATGTCCGTTGTCCAGCGACGCAGAGAGGAGCTGCGTTCCTCCGGGAAAGGGGCTTTTCAACTCTTCGCTGCGAGGCCCCTCCAAAAGAGCCTCCGTCAGCTTCTCCGCGGCGGCACGGGTATCCGATTCCTGAAGCCCCTCCAGCAGCACCGGTTCGGACTGTACCGCGTCTCCCCCGGCGGCGGCCCGCAAATCCTCCGCCATATAGTATAATGTATAGCTCTCCGCGTCCACCCCTTGGGTCTGGCGCGTCGCATAAACGCATCCCGGCAGCAGCGTCACGGCGCAAAGCAGCAAAAGTCCCCGAAATTTCATTCTTCGCCGCCTCCTTCCTCTACCCGCGGCCAGTGGACGGTGAATACCGCGCCGCCCTGCGGGCGGTTCGCCGCCTCCACCGACCCGCCGCGATTTTTCACGGTGTCCTGCACAATGGACAGCCCCAGCCCCGTGCCGCCTGCAGCCCGGGAACGGGCCTTGTCCACCCGGTAAAAGCGCTGGAAAATCCGGGGCAGATCCTCTTCGGGAATGCCCACGCCGTCGTCTGCCACCGTCAAAACGGCCTGTCCTCCCTCCCGGCGCAGGGAAACCCGGACCTGTCCTCCGTCGTGGGAATACTTTACGGCGTTGTCCACAAGATTGTACAGCACCTGATGCAGTTCATCCTTCGTGGCTAGCACCCGGCAGTGCTCCGCAGCGTCGCAGTAAAGCGTAATCCGCCGCTCCTCCGCCACCAGCTCCATCATCCGCAGCACCTGCTCCAGCACCGGCGCCACATCCACCTCCGACGGCATTGGAACCGCTCCGCCGTCCAGCCGGGTCAGGCGGAGCAAATCCTCGCTGATGCGGCTGAGGCGGTCCGCCTCCCGCCCGATGTCCGCCACAAACTCCCGGGTGGTGGCAGGATCGATGCCCTCCGTCTGCAAAATGGAATCCGTCAGCAGCCGAATGGCAGCCAGCGGCGTTTTCAGCTCGTGGGACGCATCGGATACAAAGCGGCGGCGAACGTCCTCCGTGGTTTGGAGCCGGTCGGTCAGGCGGTTGAACTCGTCTCCGATCTGGGCAATCTCGTCGTGGCCCCGGACGGCAGCCCGGTGGCTGTACGCTCCCGCCCGCACCTGCCGGATGGCGGAGAGCAGCTCGCTGATTTTCCCTGTAAGCGCCCGGGACATGATAAAGGACACCACCAGCACCATGGCGGTGACGATGATGGACAAATTCCGGATGTTGCTCTGAAAGCCCCGCAGCAGCGCTGCCTGCCCCACGTCGTACTCATAGGCATACACCGCGCCGATAATACGGTTCTGATACAGTACCGGCGCGGCCGCCCTGCTGCGGAACGCGCCGCTGCGGTAGCTGGCGGTAAACGCGTCGTTCCCCAAAAGAGCCTGCACCACCTCGGTATACAGCGCGTAGTCCCCCACCGCGCCGTCGGACTCTCTGGTGTCGTAAAGCACCTTCCCCGCCGCGTCGGTGACGAGAATCCGGCTCATGTCGGTGGCCGCCACCAGCGTCATGGCGGCGGAGACGTTCTCCTCCGTCAGGCTCTCCAGATTCGCAAGGGCAGACACCATCACCGACACGCTGTTTTCCATGGCGGTCGCTTTGGAGCGAAACGCCAGATCCTCCGACACAATCAGCGGATAGGTGTTCAGCAGCACCAGCACCGCCGCAATGAGGAGAATATAGCTCAGCCCGAATTTTATCTGAAGGCTGCCGCGAACCCGCGGCCGCTCTTTTTCCTCAGCCCTTGAAATAGTAGCCAACCCCCCACTTTGTCAGGATAAGCTCCGGCTCCGCCGGATTTTTCTCCAGCTTCTCCCGCAGGCGGCGGATGTGGACGTCCACCGTCCGATAGTCCCCGCCGTAGGAATAGCCCCAAACCACGTTCATCAGGTTCTCCCGGCTGTATATCCGCCGGGGATTGCGCATCAAAAGCTCGATCAGGTCGTATTCCTTCGCCGTCAGCTCCACGGTTTTTCCGTCCCGGAGAGCCACCCGCTGCTCCGTGTCCAGAGACAGGCCTCCGACGGTAATCACGCTGCCCTGGGCCCGCTGGGTCCCCCCCGCCCGGCGCAGCAGCGCCCGCACCCGGGCCTTCAGCTCCATGATATTAAAGGGCTTTGTAAGATAGTCGTCGGCCCCGGATTCAAAGCCCATCAGCTTGTCCGCATCCTCGCTTTTAGCCGTCAGCATGATGACCGGCACGTTGGAAAACTCCCGGATGCGCATGCATGCCTCGATTCCGTCCAGCTCCGGCATCATCACGTCCAGAATCACCAGATCAAAGCGCTCGCTCCGGGCAAGGGATACGGCGGCGGCCCCGTCATAGGCGCACTCCACCTCGTAGCCCTCGTTCTCCAGATTGAATTTCATGCCCTTCACCAGCAGCTTTTCGTCGTCCACCACCAAAATCTTCAAACCTCAGCGCTCCCTTCCTTCTATCCGACACATACGTACTCCCGCAGCGCGGCAAGCTTCCCCTCGCCGATTC
>JAEWML010000007.1 GCA_023393155.1 Bacillota bacterium | reverse complement strand
CCGGCCGGCCCGGGGGGGCCGCCGCAGACCGGCGGCGGCCCCACACGGACAGGCGTCTGCCGTTAAATGATTCCCAGTTCCTGCTGAATGGAGTAATAGATATCGTACTGATCCTGGAGAAACTGATTCAGTTCCTCCCCCACCATGAAGGCGGGAATCAGGCCCTTGCTCGACAGATAGTTTTCGGTCCAGATCGGGTCCTCGGATACCTTCTTAAAGGCGTCCTGCCAATAGGCCAGGGCCTCGGGACTCATTTCGGGAGGGCCGGAAACGCCGCGGAACATACGGAAGTTGATGTCATACCCCAGATCCTTGCAGGTGGGCACGTTCTCAAACCCGGAGATGCTGCCCAGACTGTCCTCGCTGAAGGAGGCCAGGCAGTCCACGTCGCCCGAGGAGACCTGCGCCACGCACTCGGAAGGGTTGAAGATGCCGCCGGTCACATGGCCGCCCAGAATCGCCGTCATGATGTCTCCGGCGGAATCGTACAGAACATAAGTAAGGTCGGAGCCGGTGACCTTGTTCAGCAGGGCGACGCAGACGTTATCCTCGTTCCCGATGCCGCAGCCGCCCAGCGTTACCTTGCCGGGATTTTCCTTGGAATAGGCGATCAGGTCGTTCAGATCCTCAAACTGGTCGGCTTGCACGCAGATGACCTGCTCCTCAAAGGCCAGCAGGGCGATCTGTGTGATGGAATCCCACTGCACTTCGCTTTTGTTGGTGATCGCGGAGGCAAGCTGGCCGGGCGCGTAGGTCGTGATGCAGTTGTTGTCGCCCTTTTTTCCGTAAACATAGGAGGTGCCCACAAGGCCGCCGCCGCCCGCCTGGTTGCTGACCACGATGCTTGCATCGCAATAGCCGCCTTCCTTCAAGACGTTGGCAATAGTTCTCGCGCAAATGTCGCTGCCGCCGCCTGCGGCATAGGGACAGACAAAATCGATGCTTCCCGAAGGGGACCAGGCGGCAACCTGCCCGCCTGTGCTTGCGGAGCCTCCGACATTGGAGCCGCCGCCGGAGGAGCTGCCGCCGGAGGAGCTGCCTCCGGAACCGCAGCCAGCTAGACTGAACGCCATCAAGATCGCCAGGAACATGCTCAAAGACTTTTTCATTGTCATCGTTCTCCCTTTCCTTTTCACCTGATTTAGTTGTTGTAGTCATGTTCTCGCTTTGCCCTGTGAAATCGCATTCATGCCTGGGGAAGTCCGGGATGCTGTGAGAGGCTTGCCAAATTGTATACAATATGGCAAAATGGAATATAATTTATTTTAATATTATATGTAATCAAAAACAAGTGTATATGATTACAATTTATGTATACACATTTTGTATAATTTGCTATAATTCAAGCAAAAAATTTAATTTTTTTTATATACCATTCTGTTTTAAAATGCCGCTTGCCGTGCTGTGGGCAGTCAAAGCGCGGAATTTCTCCCGTGAACTTCTTAAAATGCAGCGGCAGGTATGCGGTTGACAAGCCTTTATTTCCTGACTATGATAGGAGAACAAACGCGGGCCCCGCCCTGTGTCCGGGCCGGCGACTTTAAAAAGGGAAAAGGCACGGCTGGCGACCGTGCCTTTCACCGGAACGATATTGTTTAGGAGGGAATGTGGAAAAGATGTTTAGCTTAAGCGGGAAAAAAGCATTGGTTACCGGTGGAAGCCGGGGAATCGGCAGCCGTTTGGCAAAAGCGCTTCACGACGCTGGAGCGGAGGTTGTGATCTTCTATAATCGCACCTGCGCGGACGGCCTGGCTGAAGAGATGGCCGGCGGCGGTCCCCCGGTCTACGCGGTGAAGTGCGACGTGAGCCGGCGAGAGGAGCTGGACGAGGCGATTCCCAAAGTGCTCGAGATCTTTGGGGGACGCATCGACATTCTGGTCAACGCGGCGGGCATCAACCTCCGGCACAATCTGGAGGATTTCCCGGCGGAGGACTGGGATCGGGTTCTCGCCACCAACCTGACCGGCACCGTATACTGCACGCAGCTGGTGGGCCGGATCATGCTGAAGCAGGGCTATGGCCGCGTTGTCAACCTTGCCTCCATGAACAGCTTTGTCTCCGGGAAGCGGGTGGGGGCTTACGTCGCCTCCAAGGGGGCCGTGGGCCAGATGACAAAGGCGTTTGCCAACGAGTGGGGAGACAGGGGCATCCGGGTAAACGCGCTGGCCCCGGGCTATATCATGACCGATATGACCGAGGCGCTGGTGAAGGACGAGGAGGCGTATCGGGGGATTCTTACGCGGATTCCCGAGGGGCGCTGGGGAACGCCGGACGACCTTGCGGGTCCCGTGGTTTTCCTGGCCTCCGACGAGGCGGATTACGTCAATGGAATCCTTCTTCCGGTGGACGGGGGCTATCTGGCACGGTAATATAGCGCGGCGGGCAGGGCTTCTGAAAACCCTGCCCGCCGATGTTTGTGACGGTTGACCCGCTGGGGGTGCGGTGCGCGAAAGTCCTCCCGCTGGCTTTGGGCCGGCAAGCTTCCCTCGGAAAAGTTCCTTACTTGCGGTAACCCAGCAGAGCGGAGATGCGCTCTGCTGATTTTTTCACCTCACTGGTTATAAACGCCTCGTCCGATTTCATCCGATAGCTGGGCCCGGCAATGCTCACTGCCGCCCGAACATGGCCCGTCATGTCATAGATCGGCGCGCCAATGCAGATCAGCCCCTGTTCAATCTCTCCGTTGTCCACGGCATAGCCGTTTAACCGGGCCTTGACCAGCTCCTCCCGCAGCTGCTCGGAATTTGTGATGGTAGTCTCCGTCATGGGAATCTGATCCTTCATCCATTCGCAGTATTCATCTACATACTCCTCCGACTGCGCGGCCAGCATCGCCTTGCCGCCGCTGGTGGCATAGGCCGGGGCGCGGCTCCCCACCCGGGTGTTGCACACCACGGAGCGGTGCGTCTCCACTTTATCCAAGTAAAAAATATCATAATCCAGCAAAACACTGAGATTCACAGTCTCCTGCACCACATCGCTCAGCCGCTCCAGCTCTGGATGGGCCATGCTGCGAATGTCGGAGCGCCCCATAATCGCGCTGGAAAGCAGATAGAGCCGGGGCCCCACCCGATAGCTTTTGCGGACCGGGTCCTGCTCCAGATACTGCCGCTCTACCAGCGTGGAAATTTGCCGAAAGACCGTGGTGGTAGGAAGATCCAGGCGTTCAACCAAAGCCTTCAGCGTCCACTCAGTGTCACAATCCATAAAGCATTCCAGAATCTGCAGAGCCCGCAAAATGCTGGAAACCTGTTCTTTTGCCATATATTTTCAACCTTTCGCACAGAATTCCGCCTTGAATTTTGTCTGTTATATGCTTGACAAATACGCTGCAAGTGCTTATCATGAGTATAACATAGGTGTTTTCATTTGTGAATATTTTTTTGCACCATTTTCGGAAATCGATTCCGTAAAGCGGAAAATTGCGCGTTGGCGGCGCAAAATCCCATGCAAAGCACCGATCCCCGGATAAGAGGAAGAAAGGAAGCAAACTATGAGTAAGAACAGTGTTGTCATGGACGGCAATACGGCTGCCGCATACGTATCCTACGCGTTTACGGAAGTCGCCAGCATTTTCCCCATTACGCCCTCCTCCACTATGGCGGAGAAGGTGGACGCTTGGGCGGCCAATGGAAAGAAAAATATTTTCGGAGAACCCGTTAAGGTCATTCAAATGCAGTCCGAGGCCGGCGCGGCCGGCACCTGCCACGGCTCTTTGCAGGCCGGCGCCCTGACCACCACCTATACCGCGTCTCAGGGCCTGCTGCTGATGATCCCTCCCATGTATAAAATCGCCGGAGAATTCCTGCCCGGCGTGTTCCATGTGTCCTCCCGCACCATCTCGGTCCATGGCCTGTCCATTTTCGGCGATCATTCCGACACCATGGGCTGCCGCATGATCGGCTTCGGCATGCTGGCGTCCTCCTCTCCGCAGGAGGCGATGGATTTGGGCGCCGTGGCCCATCTCTCCGCGATCAAGGCACGCCATCCCTTCCTGCACTTTTTCGACGGCTTCCGCACTTCTCACGAGATGCAGAAGATCGACGCGCTGGATTATGACGATCTTGCCAAGCTGGTGGACTACGACCAGCTGCTGGCGTTCCGCAAAAACGGATTGAACCCCGAGCATCCCTCCACCCGCGGAACCACCGTCAACCCCGATATTTTCTTCCAGTGCCGCGAGGGGTGCAACGAGCACTATGCCATGCTCCCCGCCATCGTCCAGAGCTATATGGACGAGATCAACAAGCTCACGGGCCGGGATTACAAGCTGTTTAACTACTATGGCGCACCGGATGCCACCGAGTGCGTGATTCTCATGGGCTCCTCCGCCGAAACCGTGAAGGAGACGGTGGACTATCTCAATGCCCATGGCCGCAAGGTGGGCATGATTCAGGTGCATCTGTACCGTCCCTTCTCCGCCGAGCATTTCCTGTCCGTTCTGCCCAAGACCGTCAAAAAGGTGGCGGTGCTGGACCGGACCAAGGAGCCCGGCGGCATGGGCGAGCCGCTCTATCAGGACGTGGAAAGCGTTTTGCACCGCAACTGTCCCGGCGTGCAGGTGGTGGGCGGCCGGTATGGCCTGGCCTCCAAGGATACCACCCCGGGGCAGATTGTCGCCGTGTACGACAACCTGACAGGCGAAGCGCCCAAGAACGACTTCACCATCGGCATTGTGGACGACGTGACCTTCACCTCTCTTCCTTATGAAGAAGTCTCCATCCCCAAGGAGGGCGAAACCTCCTGCAAGATCTGGGGAATCGGCGGCGATGGCACCGTGGGCGCCAACAAGAATACGATTACCACCATCGGCCTTGCGGCGGACATGTATGCCCAGGCCTATTTTTCCTACGATTCCAAGAAATCCGGCGGACTGACCCAGTCCCATCTGCGCTTTGGGAAACACCCCATCCGTTCTCCGTACATGGTGAATTCCGCGGACTTTGTGGCGCTGCACGAGCCGTCTTACCTTGGCCAATACGACGTCACCGCCGACCTGAAGGACGGCGGGACCTTCCTTTTGAACTGCGGCTGGAGCGACGCCGACCTGCCCTCCCACATTCCCGGCAAGATGAAGCGCGACCTTGCCAGGAAGCATACGGAGATGTACGTCATCGACGCCACTGCCATTGCCCGGGAGATTGGCCTTGGAAACCGCACGAACACCGTGCTGCAGGCCGCTTTCTTTAAGCTGACCAACATCATCTCGCTGGATCTGGCGGTCAAGGAGATGAAGGACGGCATTTATAAGAGCTATTTCAAAAAAGCCGGTGAGAAGATCACCAATATGAACTATACCGCCGTGGACCGCGGCCTGACCGATGTGCGGAAGTTTGAAATCCCCGCCGAATGGGCCGTGGCACCCGACGACGACGCACCGGAAAAGGATATTCCCGGCTTCATCAGAGACGTGGTGATCCCCATGAACAGCCAGGAAGGCGACAAGATTCCCGTCTCCACCTTTAAAAAGTATAACTGCCTGGACGGCACCTGGGAAAACGGCACCACCCGGTTTG
>JAEWML010000262.1 GCA_023393155.1 Bacillota bacterium | reverse complement strand
GTCCACCATATGAAAGGGAATGGAGATTACATACCCCGCCAGCATACCCAGCAGGATGGAGGCCAGCTTGCCGATGCCCCTGCCGTGGTGGTTCAGCAGCATCACAGCCACCAGCGTCAGCACCGCCACCAGCCAGTTTTGCCAGGAGCCGTAAATCAGCGTCTCGGGCAGACCCTTGGCGGCAATGGACTCCGCCGTGTTGCCCGCGCCGCCGGCCATATAGTTGATGGCTGTGGGGTAGAGGGACAAGCCGATGGTAAACACCACCGTGCCGGTAATTACCGGCGGAAACAGCCGGCGGATGTGCCGCATACCGAAGCCCACCAGCATTGCCACCACGCCACCCACCAGCATGGCCCCCGCAATAGCGGCCACCCCGCCGCCATCGGAGGCGATGGCCTGCATGCTTGGCACATAGGCAAAGCTGACGCCCAGGATCACCGGAAGTCCCGAGCCAAACCGCCCGCCAATGGGATAGAGCTGGAAAAAGGTAGCCACGGCGGACATTACCAGCGACGCCTGAATCAGCAGCACGCCGTCCGCCTGGTTCAGCCCCGCCACTCCCGCCACAATAATGGCGGGCGTTACACAGCCCACAATCATGGCCACCAGATGCTGCAGCGCCAAAGACACCGCCGCCCCTGTCGGCACGGGGCCGCGAAGCTGAAACAGCGCCTCCCGGCTCGGGGTTCTTTTCTCCATCACAGCCGCTCCTTTCGGAAGCCGCCGGAACTCATTTTCCGGCGGCCTTACCACGTTTCTATTATTTTACGGCATCCGCCGTTCCATTCCGATTTTCCGTATTGTCTTGAAATACCGCCCGCATCCTGCGTGGCGCAGGCCCCTCGCCCGCATTCCGCATGGCCGCAGAATCCGGTGCAAGCGGACTGAGACGCGGCGAGTCAGACGCAATGCCGCGACTGTACACCCGCCTTGGGGCGGCGGACGCAAGCGATCCGCAACCTTCACTCTGTGCATATCATACCATATTTTCCGGAGAATGCAAATATTTTTAGGCATCCTGAAAAATATTTTAAAGGTGGACGCGTGTTCTTGGTCCTTTTGTCCAAAACCCGCCTTTCTTTTTAGTATTCCAAGGCGCGATTTGGGTCGGTTTCATAAATAAGGTATTTTCCGGACAGACTAGCAAGGCGGTTTTGGGTTCATTTTCCAGCAGTTTTGCCAAAAAAATGCTTGACGAATCAAGGAAAACGGGTTATGATGTCGTCGGTTACAATCTGTAACCCTCCTGTAACTTTTTTGTTTTGCTTTTTAATTTTGACTGTGAGGTCTTCATGAGTAAACATTCCCCAAAATCCCACAACCACGCCGCCCGGCGGGCCGCATCGCCTCAGACTGGTTCCCGCCGTCAGGCGGAAGAGCCTCAGGCCGCGCCGGTGCTGCGGCGAGTGAGTGCCCAGGCTGCGCAGGCAGAGCCCATTCCCGCCGGGGCAGCGCCGGAAGACGCGCCGGTTCTGACGAGGGCGCACACTGCCTCTAACAGCCGGTCCGCGCGGCAGCGGCGCTCTTCGGCGCCTATGGTGGCGGCTGTGGCCGCCGCTCCGGCGGCGCGGACACCCGGGCGGCGGGAGGCGGCACAGGAAAAATCCCTTCCCGCGCTGCTCTTGGAGCTGCTCTCAGAGAAAAAAACCGTCTTTTTCAGAAACGTCCGCCGGCTCCGCCGGCGGGCACGCCATCTGGTGCGGGAGGAACAGGCCCGCCAATTTCCGGAGTCTGATTTGGCGGCGGTGCAGCTCCTGCTGTTTGCCCGAAACATGGCTCCGCTGCTGACCACCCGGTTTACTGAGCGCAAAAAGGGCCAGCGCCAGCTTTTGGCGGGGCGGTTTGACCCCATTCGGTCTTTGTTTGCGCGGCTGTTCGGGCAGAAAAAGATTCGCCCTTTGCCCTTTTTGGCGGTCACCGGCGCGGCGGCGCTGGTCTTTGTATTCTTCTCTCTCTACACTGTGGGCACCACGGTGATATACAACGGTGAACAGATCTGCGCGGTGAAATCCGCTTCCGCCGCCAACCTTGCCAAGACCCAACTGGAGCAGATCACCTCCCGTGCCATCGGCTCCAGCTATGCCATTGACGAAAGCTTGCTGCAATATTCCTCTTCCCTGCTGCCCCGGTCCGCGGTGGTGGACTCTGAAGAGCTGGAGGAGGGCCTGTCCGAGGAAATCGGCCTTGTAACCTACGGCTACTCCCTGTACGTGGACGGAGAGCTGATCGGAGCGACCCCCTATGAGGGCGCTCTTGACGAGCTTTTGAAGCAGCTTAAGGACGGCATCAGCGACGAGAACACCATCTCCTGTGAATTTGAGGAGACGGTGGAGATTAAGCCCGGCTACGTGCCCACCGACAGCATCATGAATCTGGGGTATCTGGCCGAGACGCTGTACAGCACCAAAACCGCCGAGGTGACCTATGAGGTCAAAAGCGGAGACACCTGGTCCCAGATTGCCAACAGCCACGAGCTTACCTCCGCCGAGCTGCTGGCCCTGAACCCCGGCTACGACATTAACCGCCTGTCCATCGGCGAGGTGCTGACCCTGTCCGCCTCCGTTCCCTACCTCACCATGACCGTGGTGGAGCAGGAACGGTATATGGACGCCATTCCCTTTGATGTGGAGTATACCGACACCTCCGACCTTTACAAGGGCGACTACAAGGTCACCTCCCCGGGCGAAAACGGCTCTGCCGACGTGGTGGCCAACGTAACCTATGTCAATGGCGAGGAGATGGAGCGGATGATTCTCTCCTCCGTCACCCTGAAGGACCCTGTCACGGAGCAGCGGCTTCAGGGCACCAAGGACCGGCCCACATGGCTGCCCACCGGCTCCTTCCGGTGGCCCTGCTCCGGCAATATCACCTCCCGCTTCGGCTATCGGAACCTGAGTTACAGCTATGCCTCGACAAACCACAAGGGCATCGACATTGCCAACCGGCGCGGAACCGCCATCTATGCCGCCGACGGCGGCACGGTGAGCTATGCCGGCTGGATGAGCGGGTATGGCTATCTGGTGCAGATCAACCACGGCAACGGCTACGTGACCTATTACGGCCACAACTCCAGCCTGATCGTCTCTGTGGGGCAACACGTGTACAAGGGCCAGCAGATTGCCCGCATGGGCTCCACCGGAAACTCCACCGGAAACCACTGTCACTTTGAAGTCCGGTATAACGGCGTACCCCGCAACCCCCTGAATTACCTGCCTTAAAAAGCATCCGGCGCGTCAAAAGACGCGCCGGACTTTTTTGTCGGTTTACCGGGAAATCAGGCGTTTTTAGTCACGGAAAATTTACTTTTCAAATTTGGCGGGACGTGTTATACTAGGTCAAAGAGAGAGTCTCTCTTTTCACCATACGAAAGGAGCGATATCCATGAAGTGTACGTTTGCGTTTAAGAAGGTCACTCTGAACAGTTCCATTAAGGACTATACCGAGAAAAAGCTGTCCAAGCTGGACCGGTATTTTCAGGAGGAAGCCGCCGCGTTTGTGACGTTTTCCGTGGAGAAGGAGCACCTGTGCACCGCAGAGATTACGATTCGCGGCGGCAACACCCTTTTCCGCGCCCAGAAGCAGGAGACGGACGGCGACATGCGCAGCGCCATTGACGCCGCCGCCAACTATATCGAGCGCCAGATTCTGAAGAACAAGACCCGCCTTTCCAAGCGCCTGCGGAACGAGGGCTTTTCCCCCGAAGTGCCCGACGAGTTTGAGGTCGCCGAGGAGAAGGAATTCAACATTGTCCGCACCAAGCGCTTTGCCGTCAAGCCCATGAGTCCGGAGGAGGCCATTTTGCAGATGAACCTGCTGGACCACTCCTTCTTTGTCTTCCGCAGCGAGGAGGACGATTCCCTGTCTATCGTATACAGGCGCAAAAACGGGGGCTACGGCATGATCGAAACCGGCGAGGAGTAAAAGTACCGCAATTTATAAAATTTTTAATTTTCAATCGGGCCGATCAACGGCCCGGTTGCTTTTTTTCATTTTTCGGTATACACTGAGTAAGTAATTTGCATCATTTTTAAAGTTTTTTCCCAGCGGGGGTGAATAGAAAGGTTTCATAAGTTTTATGAAAATGATTTTTTTAGTGGACGGCGACAACAACATCGGCACCGGCCTTCAGGGCGCGGACCAGTTGAAGGCCGAGGACTCCATTCTGATTTTTTATCAGAAGACCGGTCTTGCCCTCAGCAAAATTAAGGAGCTTTGCAAGGGCAGCAAGGCCAGCATTCAATATCTGGAAAGCGTGAAGGGCGGAAAGAACTCCATTGACTTCCAGATTATCACGGAGCTGGGCGTACTGGTGGGCCGCGGCGAGGCAGACTGCGCCTACGTTATCAGTCAGGACAAGGGGTACGAGGCCGCCATGAGCGCCCTGCGGGTTCGGTATGCCGGTGCGTTTCGGGAAGTGGCGCTGCGCCCCTCCATCGCCGCGTGCCTGAAGGCGTTTTATCTCCTGCGGGCCACCAGTGCCGAGGAGCTGCGCGCCTCCTTACAGCAGGAGTTTGGGGACGTTCAGGGTTTGGCGGCCTTTGATCATTTGCAGGGGCTGTTTCAGCCCGCCAAGCCTACCGCAGAGGAAAAGCCTGCGACGGCAGCGGCTCCCGTCCCGGAGGACAAGCTTCCGGCGGCCTCCGCCGGCGAAAAAGCGGTGAAAAAGAGCCGAAACGGACGGAGGCGCTCCGCCAAGAGCGCGGATTCCAAGTCCGCCGAATCGAAACCCACTGAGGTAAAACCTGCCGAGGCGAAGCCCGCCGGCGTGAAACCCACTGCGATGAAGTCTGCCGGGAAAAGCCCGGAAAAGCCTGCGGCGCAGCTTTCCCCAAAGGGGGCGACCCAGCCCTCTGCGAAACCCACCGCGCCCGCGGCCCCCTCTTCCATAGGGGCGCCTTCGTCCAAGCCTGCCGCTTCCGCTGCGCCGACGCCCCAGCCCGCCGGGCCCGGGTTGGAGGAAAAAGCCGCTGTAAAGCTGGTCCGCGCCGCTCATCGGGGCGGACGCCGCAAGAAAAAGCCCGCCGCGGAAAAACCGGCGGGTGAAGCATAAATACCGGGGGATGGAGCTGCGCTCCATCCCCCGGTTTCGTTTTAACGGTGATCCTCCATGTACATGTGGGTCATCAGGTCCAGCAGCTTGCTGGAATAGCCCCATTCGTTGTCGTACCACGCAATAAGCTTGACAAAATTATCGTCCAGCATGATGCCCGCCGTCTCGTCAAAGATACAGGTTTCGGAAAACCCGGTCAGATCAGAGGAAACCACCTGATCCGTGGTATAGCAGATAATGCCCTTCATGCTGTTGCGGGAGGCGTTTTCAATTGCCACGCATACATCGTGATAGCTGGCGGGCTGCTTCAGCCGCGCGGTCAAATCCACCACGGACACATCGTTGGTGGGTACGCGGAAGCTCATACCCGTCATCTTTCCCTTCAACTCCGGAATGACCAGGCCCACGGCTTTCGCCGCGCCGGTGGAGGAGGGGATAATGTTGCCGATGACGCTGCGCCCGGTCCGCCAGTCCCGGCCAGCCCGGGAGTCCACCGCCTTCTGTTTGGCGGTGGCGGAGTGGATCGTGCTCATCAGCGCCTGCTCAATGCCGAAGGTGTCGTTAATCACCTTGGTCATGGGGGCAAGACAGTTGGTCGTGCAGGAGGCGTTGGACACCACGTTCACGTCGGGGACATAGCTTTTGTGGTTCACACCCATCACAAAGGTGGGCGTAATGTCGTCTTTCGGCGGCGCGCTGAGAATCACCTTTTTTGCCCCGCCCTTAAAGTGGGCGGAGGCCTTCTCAGTGGAATTGTATACGCCGGTGGACTCAATGATGTACTCCGCGCCGCAATCGTCCCACGGAATAAGATTGGCGTCGCTCTCGGAATAAACGCGGATTTTTTTGCCGTTGATAATCAGGTGCCTGTCGTCGTGCTCCACCGTTCCGTGATAAGTGCGAAACACTGAATCGTATTTCACCTGATAGACCATGTAATCCAAATCCGCGTTCCGCAGATTAATTCCGCAGAGCTGATAGCTGCTGCAGCCCCGCTCCAGCATAATCCGCAGCGCCACCCGCCCGATGCGTCCGAAGCCGTTGATTCCAACCTTAATCGCCATGTTCCTTACCGTCCGATCTCATATTTTTTCGCGGCACTGCCCCCGCGCCGTTCTGATACCTGCTTTTCACCCCCGGAAACACTTTCCGGAAAATTTGGCTCCATGCGTCCGCCTTTCATGGAAAGCCCGGAACCCATGAAGCCGATGCGGCCGCGGCCCTGCGGTCATGCCGGCACGGATGCGAAGCACCGCCACGCTGTTTGTCTCAAACAGCGCCAATGGCCCTTTATAGGTATTATAGCATGCTTTTTAAAAATGTGAACCTTTATATACGCAAAATTACGTAGTATTTTCTCAGTGTTTCCTTGGCAGTTTCTACAAGATTTTGTTTTTTCTTTTCCCTCGAAATTTGTCAAACCCGCACGAATACACGAAATTTTCAACAAAAAGAGAGAAACCTCTTGTTTTTACACCCTTTTTTTGATATTCTGAAAAAATACAGAAAGAAATGCCTGCCGCATTGCAAAACCCAGAGTTTTCCGGGGTTATGGTCCGGCTGTCTGCAAATCCTATACTTTACAAAAGCAGGCGCCGAAAGGAGGAACGCTGTGGAGAATTATGAGTGTGAGGAAGCACATCTGTTAGCCAGTCTCTTCCCCTCCATTGCAACGCAAATGCGCGGCATGCTCAGCGGGCTTTACCTAGCGGCCACGGCGCTGGCTCCCGCGGAGGCCCGGGAACAGAATCCGGAGCTGGATCGAAAAGCAGCCCGGCTGGACCAGCAGTATTATCAGATGCTGCGGCTGGTAAACTGCCTGTCCGCCGCCGCCCGGCTGGACGGACGCACTCCCTTGCCCATGCAGGACTGTGATCTGGTGGGTCTGCTCCGGGATGTCTGCGACGAGGCGGAGGGTCTGGCACGTTTGATGAATCTGAAGCTGACATTTAACTGCGCACTTCCTCAGCTAATCTGCGCGGCGGACCCGGATTCCATCCGGCAGTTGTTGTTCCAGCTCTTGTCCAACGCCTTTAAATTTACTCCTGCCGGCGGCTCGGTCACTGTGACGCTGCGGCGCACGGAAAACCACGCGTTGCTGGAGGTAGAAGACACCGGGTGCGGCATCAACGACCTGCATATGAAGGCTCTTTTTGACCACTATTCCCGCCGGGAGCCCCGGGACCCGCCGCCCCACGGTCTGGGTCTGGGTCTGCCCCTGTGCCTTCGGATTGTGGAGGATCACGGCGGAAAAATGGCGGCGGAGTCGCGGCTTGGCACGGGGTCACGGTTTACGGCCCGTCTCCCCATCCGGCGGTCAAACCGCAGCGGCTTGTCCGACGCGCGGTTTGACTACACCGGCGGCTTTAACCAGGCCCTTTTGGGACTGGCGGACGCCCTGCCCACAGAGGCGTTTGTCATTCGCAACCGCTGACGAAGCTTTGTTTACCGGGGTAAAAGGGGACCAAATCGGTTCCCTTTTACGCGTTTATGGCCCGGAAACCGGGGCCGAAGGAGGATATTTTCATGGGTCAAAGTGTTTTTCTCGGAATGAGCGGGGGGGTGGACAGCTCCGTGTCCGCGCTGTTGTTGCGGCAGGCGGGATATGACGTGTCCGGCGTGAACCTGCGCCTGTTTCACAACGAGGATTTGGGCGAATGCCGGGAGAAGACCTGCTGCTCCCTGGCGGACGCGGAGGACGCCCGGGCCGTGGCCGCGCGGCTGGGCATTCCCTTTTATGTGTTTGATTTTTCGCAGGTGTTCCGCAGCACGGTCATTGCGGACTTTATTTCGGAATACGAGGCGGGACGGACGCCCAATCCCTGCGCGGAGTGCAACCGCTCCGTAAAGTTCGGCGCGCTTCTGCAGCGGGCGCTGGCGCTCCACGGCGAGTTTCTTGCCACAGGGCACTACGCACGGGTGGAGCGGGACGAGACAACGGGCCGCTGGCTTTTGAAGCGGGGCGTGGACCGGAGCAAGGACCAAAGCTATTTTCTTTACATGCTGACACAGGACCAGCTAAGCCGCACCCTGTTCCCGCTGGGGGGGCTGCGCAAGACGGAGGTCCGGGAAATCGCGGAGCAAAACGGACTGGTGAACGCAAAAAAGCGAGACAGTCAGGACATCTGCTTTGCTCCCGACGGAGATTACGTCTCCTTCATTCAGCGGACCACCGGCCACGCCTCCCCCACCGGCGACTTTTTGGATCAGGAGGGGAAGCTTTTGGGCCGGCACAAGGGCTTTGTCCGCTATACCCGGGGGCAGCACAAGGGTTTGGGGCTGTCGATTGAGCCGCCTCTGTATGTACTGGACAAGGACCCCGCCACCGGAACCATCCGTCTGGGGCCGGATTCGGCTCTGTGGACCCGGGTGCTCACGGCGGAGAACATGAACTGGATTTCCGTCCCGGATCTTACCGCGCCCATGCGTGTCACCGCCAAAACCCGATACAGCCAGCGAGAGTCCGCCGCCACGGCGGAGACGCTGGAGGGCGGCGGCCTGCAGCTCACCTTTGACGAGCCTCAGCGGGCCGTTACGCCGGGACAGGCCGTGGTGCTCTACGACGGGGAGACGGTGGTGGGCGGCGGAACCATCGTACAATAAAATTGCCAAAGGAACAGGCGGGGCGCGTCTGCGTCCCGCCTGTTATCGGTCGCTGGTCAACCAGACATCCTGGTAAATAAGATCGTCCACATCGCTGGTCTGGGAGCCGTTCATACGCATAACCCACCTCTTTTCAAATCCGTATCCTGACCAGTATATGCAGACCGGAATAAAAAATTGCGCGGAATTTCGTTCCTTTAAAAAAAGGTTTTTTAAAACCGGGGTTGACAAACCGATACTTTATGTGGTATTCTAGTTTTCGCCGATATCTGCCGGTGTGGTGGAATTGGTAGACACAGGGGACTTAAAATCCCCCGGCAGCGATGCTATACCGGTTCGAGTCCGGTCACCGGCACCATTGGTATTTGCAGCGCAAATTTATATCGCGGGGTAGAGCAGTTGGTAG
>JAEWML010000248.1 GCA_023393155.1 Bacillota bacterium | reverse complement strand
TGCGGACAGCTTTGGCTGTCCGCACGCTTTCATGTTTTGCCGCCGGGACGGGCTTTTGCGCCAAGGGTCCGTTTCTGCGCCTTATTTTTCGCAGAGAAAGCGCAGCGCGTCCGCATAGCCCCCCAGGCCCCGGCCCTTGATGGTTTTGACGCAGGCGGAGCGAATGTAGGAGACGGCGCGAAACGGTTCCCGGGTGTCCGGGTCGGAAATGTGAACCTCCACCGTGGGAAGGCCAACGGCCTTTACAGCGTCCAGCAGCGCCACGCTGGTGTGGGTATAGGCGGCGGGGTTGATGACAATGCCGTCCATTACCCCGTAGGCCCGTTGGATGGCGTCCACCAGCGCCCCCTCGTGGTTGGACTGGTAAAATTCCAGCGAAACGCCCAATGCGTCCGCTTCCTTTTGCAGCATGGAGCAAAGGTCATCGTAGGTTTCATGGCCGTAAATCTCCGGCTCCCGCACGCCCAGCATGTTCAGGTTAGGTCCGTTGAGAATCAGAATCCGCACAAAAATCCCTCCAGATGGCGGCGGCGGACTCCGCCGCGCTGCCGTTGTTGTCAATGCGTACGTCCCGGAAGCGGCGGTACAGCGGCTCCCGCTCCGCTGCCATGGCGGCAAGGTCCGCGCCCTGAGACAGGGGACGGCCCGCCGAGGGCAGCTTTTCGATGGCCCGGTCCAGCTGATAAATGCGGCCGTTTTGGCGGAGGTGCCCGTAATTTTCCGCACCCTTTACAATACCACCTCCGCAAATAATAATTTTTCCGTTTTCGGCGCCAAAGCGCTCCGCCGCGTTTTGCTCCAGTGCCCGGAAGGCCGGCTCGCCGTCCTCGGCAAAGATGGCGGGGATGGACTTTCCGGCGGCCTTTACAATCTCCGCGTCCAAGTCCACCGCTTCCCGCCCGGTCAACTCCGCCAGCGCCGCGCCCACGGTGGATTTTCCACAGCCCGGCATCCCGATGAGGACCATATTCTCCGTTTTTTGGCGCAGCAGGGCCAAAATGCGCCGGTTTTCGGCGGGGTCGATCCTCCGGTTGAAGAAAAGCTCCTCCGCCGCGATGGCCTGCGCCACCAGCATGGGAAGCCCGTCGGAGCAGGGAAGGCCCAGCGCCTCAGCCTGAAGCAGCAGCGCGGTCCTGCGGGGGTTGTATACCACATCCAGCACGCCCCGGCAGGCGGGAAAGCGCGTAAGGTCCACCGCCGCTTTGCCGGTATTGGGATACATACCGACAGGCGTGGTATTCACCACGATTTCCCCGTCGGCGTGGCGGCTGAGATGTTCGTAGTTGTCCGGTCCGCTGCGGGTGATGACCGCAATCTCCCGCGCCCCGGCGGCCCGGGCGGCGGCCCGGGCGGTGAGGGAGGTTCCTCCCCCGCCAAGGATAACCACTTTACGGCCTTGCAGCTCCACCCCCGCAAGGGCCGCCATGTATAAAAAGCCGGTGATGTCCGTGTTCCACGCGTACAGCTTCCCCTCCCGGCGGACGATGGTGTTCACGCTGCCGATGTCCCGGGCGGCGGGGTCAATTACGTCGCACAGGGGCATCACGTCCCGCTTGTAGGGAATGGTGACGTTCAGCCCGCCGATGTCGGACCGGGAGAGAAAGCCGGAAAGCTCGCGGGGTTCCAGCTCAATGAGCCGGTAGGCCCCATTGCCTGCCGCTGCGTGGATGGGGACCGACCAGCTATGTCCCAGCGTCCGGCCAAGTAAGCCGTAAATTTTTTCCGGCATGATTTACACTTCCGAATAGTTGCCAAGGAAGTGGAAGCTCTGGCTGCTCCGCTCGATCTCCTCCAGCATGGGGAGCACCGCCGGGTCCTTGACCGAGGCCTCCAGCTCAATGAAGAAGATAAACTCAAAGTTCCGGCCTGTCACGGGGCAGCTTTCCAGCTTCGTCATGTTGACGCCAAGGGCCGCGGGCTTGGAGAGAATGTCGTACAGCGCGCCGGGTTTGTTCTCACAGGCGATGATCAGGCTGATGCGGTCGGCTCCGGCGTAAATGGCGGGTTCCTTGGTAATGCAGATGAAGCGGGTGTAGTTGTTGTCGCTGTCCTGCACGTCCCCGTTCAAAACGCTCAGGCCGTACAGCTCCGCGCAGGCGTGGGAGGACAGGGCCGCCACATGAGGGTCCTTCCGCTCCGCCACCAGCTTGGCGGCGGTGGCGGTGTTGTCGCAGGGAATCACCCGCACGCCGGAAAGGCTCTCCAGAAAATGGCCGCACTGGCCGATGGCCTGCGGGTGGGAATAGATTTCCGTCAGCTCGTCGGCCTTTGCGCCGGGAAGGCCCAGCAGCTCGTGGCGGATGCACAGCCGGGTGCTGCGCACAATGGACAGGCGACGGCGCTGAAGCAAATCGTACACAGCCCGGACGGAGCCGTTGGAGCTGTTTTCAATGGGCAGCACGCCGAACCGGCACAGGCCGGACTCCACGGCGGAAACCACCGCTTCAAAGCTCTTCACGTAGACGATGGTGCCCCGGGGCAGCAGATGGTCACAGGCGGTTTGAGAGTTGGCGCCCTCCATGCCCTGACAGGCCACAAGGCCAGTCTGGGGGAAGACCTCGGCTCCCGACGCGAGAGACGCCCGCACCTGCGCCGCCACCTGCGTGGGCGCGCTGAGCAGCTCCGCCTGCCGGGCACAGGAGAGGTGGAACAACGTGGTGAAAAGCTGATGGGCGTAGCGCTCCTTGTCTCCCGCTTCCGCTGTCACCCGGGCAAGGATTTCCCGCTCCCTTGCACGGTTGGAGATGGGCAGGCCCTGCTCGTTTTTGGCGGCGGCCACATGTTCGGAAAGCTCCATGCGCCTCAGAAAGAGCTTCAGCAGCTCTTGATCCACCGAGTCGATTTGTTCGCGGATTTCAGAAAGTTCCATATTGAGGTCCTCCTTTTAATCTTGCTCCAAAAGAATGTCCAGCAGCACCGTCGCCACGGCGGCCTCCACCACCGGGACGGCCCGGTGGGCCACGCAGGGGTCGTGCCGCCCGCCGATCACCAGCTCCGTCTCCTCCATGGAGCTGAGGCGCACGGTCTGCTGCGGCTTTGAAATGGAGGGGGTGGGCTTGAACGCCGCCCGCA
This sequence comes from Bacillota bacterium, assembly GCA_023393155.1. Classification (GTDB taxonomy): domain Bacteria; phylum Bacillota; class Clostridia; order Oscillospirales; family Oscillospiraceae; genus Oscillibacter. The sequence continues at coordinate 2,896 of JAEWML010000248.1, read as the reverse complement.
ATGTCAGGGGCATTCCGGTGGTGATGCCGCCTAAGATTCCGCCGCTGCGGTTGCGCGAGGTTACCACCCGCCCGTCCCGGATACAGAAGGGGTCGTTGTTCACGCTGCCGCGAAGGGCCGCCGCTTCAAACCCTGCGCCGAATTCCACGCCCTTCACGGCGGGAATGCCGAACAGCACCGCCGCAAGGCGGCTCTCCATTCCGTCAAACATAGGCTCCCCCAGCCCGGCGGGCAGGCCCACCACGGCGCATTCCACCACGCCGCCCACGGAGTCCCCCTCCTGCGCGGCGGCCATAATGGTCCCCTGCATCCGCGCTCCCCGGGCGTCATCCAGAACGGGAAAGGGCTTGGCGGCAATTTCTTCAAACAGCGCCGGGGCGGGCAGCAGGGGGAAGGAACTGTCCGTTTCCCCCTCTACGGAGAAAAGATGTGCCCCAACATAGATGCCCCGCCGGGCCAAAATCTGCTTTGCAATCCCGCCCACGATGCACAAAGGCGCGGTGAGACGGCCCGAAAAGTGGCCGCCGCCCCGCATATCCGCCTGACCGCCCCATTTGACCCACGCGGTATAGTCCGCGTGGCCGGGGCGGGGCGTATCCGCCAGAGCCGCATAGTCCGAAGAGTGCTGATCCCGATTTTGAATCACCGCGCAAAGGGGGGAGCCGCAGGTCACGCCGCCCTGCAAGCCGGAGAGAAATTCGGGAACGTCCGTCTCCTGCCGGGAGGTGGAAAGGGCGTTTTGCCCGGGCCGTCTCCGGGCCAGAAAGCGGGCAAGCTCCTCCATGTCCACCGTTTCCCCGGCGGGAAGACCGTCCGCCACCACGCCGATGGCTTTTCCGTGGGATTGGCCGAAAATGCTCACGTGCAGGCGGTTTCCAAATTCAGACGACATGTACGTCACCTCCCAGAGCCGAATAGTCCTCAAAAAACGAGGGGTAGGATTTGTTCACCGCCTCGGCCCCCAGAATGGTGACGGGGCCGGTGCAGCGTGTGGCGGCAATCGCCGCCGCCATGACAATGCGGTGATCACCCGCCCCGTTCACAATGCCGCCGGAAAGCCGGGAGCCACCGCGAATGGTGAGGCTGTCTGTTTCCTCATCAGTGTCTCCGCCTAAAGCGAGGAGCATGGCGGCGGTGGTTTTCAGACGGTCGCTCTCCTTCAGGCGAAGACGGGCGGCATTGGTAAACCGGGCGGTTCCCTGCCGCACCGTCGCCATGACCGCCAGCGGCGGCACCAGATCAGGGCAGCCCGACACGTCGATCTCCATATCGCCGGGCTGGGAAAGCCGCGCGGCGTATTCCGCCGCGACCCGGTCGCCCTGAGAGGACTTGGGGTTCAGCCCCTCAAGCCGCAGGGTGCTGCCCAAGACGTTTGCGGCATACCAGAAGGCGGCCTGGGACCAGTCGGGCTCCACCGTGGCGTCAAAAGAGTGAAACCGTCCAGAGGGGACCGTCCAGCGCCGTTGAGCGGGCTGGCTAAGCACGCGAATTCCTGCGGCGCGCAGGGCCTCCACGGTCATGGCAATGTAATCTGCGGATTCCGGCTCTGTAGTGGAAATGATTACGCTGTCCTCCTCCAGCAGGGGCAGGGCAAACAGAAGCCCCGTGAAAAATTGGCTGGACACGTCGCCGGGAAGGCGGTATTCCCCGCTTTTCAAGGTTCCCCGCACCGTCAGCACGCCGTTTTGCAGGAAGTGGACAATACCCTTTTCGTCAAACAGGTCAAAATACGGCGCTTGAGGCCGCTCCATCAGCCGCCCTCTGCCGGTAAACGTGCCGCTCCCGGCCATGGCAAGCGCAATGGGAATGAAAAAGCGGAGGGTGGAGCCGGATTCCCCACAGTCAAACTGGGGTATCCCATCGGTGGGGACAATCGGGCCGCAGCCGTGGATGCGGATGCAGGCAGACTCCGCCCGCTCCCAGGAGCAGCCCAGAGCCTCCACACAGCGGAGGGTTGCCTCGATATCCTGAGACAGGGCCACATTGCGGATCACGCTGGTCCCCTCTGCCAAAGCGGCGGAAATCAGCAGCCGGTGGGCCATGGACTTGCTGGGGGGCGGCGTAACCGCACCGCGAAGAAGGGTTGGGTTGATGTGCATATCCATTTCAGCGGCCCTCCCATCCGGCGGCGAAAATAGACTCCAGCTCCTCCACGGGAACAGACTTCATTTCGCATTTGCCAATTTTTTTAGGGATGACCAGAGAAATTTGCCCGCCCCGGCGCTTTTTGTCCGCAAGCGCGGCCCGGGCCAGCGCTGTGGGGGAATAGTCCGTCCCGGTGGGCAGATTATTTCGCCGGAGCGCGGCGCAAATGCGCGCCGCACAGGATTCCTCCGCCCAGCCGAGGGCCTCCGACGCCCGGGCGATAATGGCAAGGCCCGCCGCCACGGCGTGTCCGTGGCGGATGCCGTAATCGCTGCAGCTTTCGATGGCGTGTCCGGCGGTGTGGCCCAGATTCAGCGTTCTGCGCACACCGTTGTCCAACTCGTCTTCCTCTACCACGGTGGCCTTAAACGCCACGCACCGGGTAATAATGTCCTTCAAATTTCCGGAAAGATCGTCCGTGTCCGTCAGACTGAACAGTGCTTCGCCGGAGAGTACGCCGGTTTTAATTGCCTCGGCCGCGCCGTCCGCCAGCTCCGTGGGGGAGAGGGTTTGCAGGCAGTCCGTGTCGCATACCACTGCGGAGGGCTGGAGAAACAGCCCCGCCAGATTTTTTCCGTGGCGCAGGTCCACGGCGGTTTTGCCCCCCACGGAGGAATCCACCGCCGAAAGCAGGGTAGTGGGAAGCTGAATGAATTTCACGCCCCGGAGATAGCACCCGGCGGCAAAGCCCGCCATATCGCCGCACACGCCGCCCCCAAGAGCCACCACGCAGTCGCTGCGGGTGAGCTGC